>JAHBXB010000004.1 GCA_019636655.1 Phycisphaeraceae bacterium
GTGGGGGGGGGGGGGGGGGGGGGGGGGGGGGGGGGGGGGGGGGGGGGGGGGGGGGGGGGTTCTCGATGGCTTCTCGCAAGGCCAAGCGCGCCCGGAAGAGGCGGCTCTTGACGGTCCCTACGGCCACGCCCAGGGCTTGGGCGATCTGGTCGTAGTCGAGGCCGTTGACGTCGCGGAGGACGAGGATTGCCCGGTGTTCCGTGGCCAGAGAGGCCAGGGCCGCCGCGAGTCGCTGGTGCTCCTCACTGCGTTGGACGCGTTCGGAGCCGGCGGGTTCCCTGCGGGCCTCGGTGCCGTCGGGGCGACGGGGGGTGATACTACCGAAATCCGACCCTGTTCCCTCGGCGTCGCCGCCGTCCAGCGGGGCGTGCCGGCGCAGTTTTTGGGACCTGAGGTAGGAGAGGCAGGTGTTCATGGTCACCCGGATGAGCCAGGTGCCCGGGCTGGACCGCCCGTCGAACGAGCCGATGCCCTGGATGATCTTGACCATGGAGTCCTGCGTCAGGTCGGCCGCGGTATCGCGGTCACCGACCATGCGGATGCAGGTGGCGAAGAGGCGGTCCTGGTACCGGCCCAGGAGGATGGACCAGGCGCGGGGCTCGCCGGTCTGGATGCGGCGGACCAGTTCGGCATCGTCGGTCCCGGCGTCCATGGAGGGCGTGGCGGGAGTGGCCGGGGCCGCGACGGAGGGGGGGACGCGCAGGTGGGAGCGCCGACCCTGGGGCTGCGGCGAGCCGGAGGGGGGCGTTGGTGGAGTGGGCGAGGAGGGCATTCGTGTGGTGGGTGGCGGTTTCATGCGTCCGTGCATCCGCGTGGCCGTGCGGGTGTGGGCATCGTACCACGGAGACCCGCGGCTTGAACCCCAGCGGCTGGCTGATCGGTTCCGTAGGCTTGTGCGATGCCTCAACCCACCTCCCCGTACGACACCTACACCAGCCCTCTTGCACAGCGGAACGCCAGCCCGGAGATGCTGCGGCTGTGGTCCCCCAGGCACAAGTTCAACACGTGGCGGCGGATCTGGCTGGCGGTCGCCGAGGCCCAGCACGAGCTTGGGCTGCCGGTGACGAAGGAGCAGGTGGAGGAACTGCGGGCGGTGGTGAACCGGCCCGGCGGCATTACGGATGCGGAGATGCAGGCCGCGGAGAAATACGAGCGGGACCTGCGGCACGACGTGATGGCGCATGTGCACGCACTGGGGGATTCGTGCCCGAAGGCCAAGGGCATCATCCACCTGGGGATGACGAGCCAGGATGTGGTGTGCAATGCTGACTTATTGTGCATCTTCGAAAGTGCACAGCTGCTTTGGATCAAGAAGATCCGGCTCATCCAGTCACTCGCGTGCTTTGCGGGTCATACAGCAAAGATCCCCACGCTGGGGTTTACGCACTATCAACCCGCACAGCCCCTCACCGTCGGGCGTCGGGCAGCGCAATGGGCACACGATCTGTACAGCTGTCCGATTCGTCCTGCCTCGTGGGCTTACCTTCGCGGATTGCGCGGTGCGACAGGCACGCAGGCTTCATTCTTAGAGCTGTGCGATGGGGATTCGCGGCGAGTAGATGAACTTGAGATGGCATTCGTTCGGAAGATCTGGAGGGCCCTGGAGGGATCCCATCTGACTCGGCTGGATTCGAAGCCGCTTCTCTTCAGTCTGACAACACAGACATATCCGCGATTGACCGATTCGCTTGTGCTTTCCGATGTTGCAACGCTCGCCTCTGTCCTCTACAAGATCGCCACCGACATCCGCCTCCTCTGCAACCGCAAGGAACTCGACGAACCCTTCGAGACCAAGCAGATCGGCTCCTCCGCCATGCCCTACAAGCGCAACCCCATGCGCTGCGAGCGCATCTGCGGGCTCACGCGGTTTGTCATGAACCTCGTCGGCAACGCCTACGACACCGCGGCGACCCAGTGGCTAGAGCGCACGCTCGACGACTCGTCCAACCGCCGCCTGAGTCTCCCCGAGGCCTTCCTCGCGCTCGACGGGGCGCTCGACCTGATGCACAACGTCGCGAGCGGGCTCATCGTGCACGAGGCGATGGTTAGGAAGAACCTGATGGCCGAGCTGCCGTTCATGGCCACCGAGAACATCCTGATGGCGTGCGTGAAGGCGGGCGGGGACCGGCAGCACTACCACGAACTGATCCGCGTGCAC
Organism: Phycisphaeraceae bacterium; assembly: GCA_019636655.1. Lineage (NCBI taxonomy): Bacteria > Pseudomonadati > Planctomycetota > Phycisphaerae > Phycisphaerales > Phycisphaeraceae > Phycisphaeraceae bacterium. Next base: position 2,159 of record JAHBXB010000004.1, read on the forward strand.
GCGCAGGCCGCGGGGGCCCGCGTGAAGGACGAGGGGCTCGACAACGATCTTCTCGAGCGTCTGAAGGCCGACCCCGCGTTCCACCCGCCGGCGCTGAAGAACGAACTCGACTGGTCGGGTCTCATGGACCCGATGAGGTACATCGGCCGCAGCGTGGAGCAGACGGAGCGGTTCATCAAGGAGGTCGTCGAGCCCCTACGGCAGCAGTACGGCGAGGCGATCGCGAAGCTCGGCGAGAGTTCGCCGCGGGTGTAGTCCTTCTCAGTCATTGCCCGATCGACTTGTCCATGACATCCATGGCGGTCGCCGCGCACTGGGCGGCCTTGTCCCACGGCACGGGCGCCGGGGGGCCGAAGGAGTACTTCGCGAACTCCGCCGCGAGCGCCGGGCGTGCGGGGATGTTGTGTGAGTCGCTCTCGGCCAGGAGGCGTTCGCCGGCCGCGGAGATGAGAAAATCGAGCAGGCGGCGGGCGTTGGCGGGGTTGGGGCCGGCGCGGACGATCGCGGCGGTGTTGGGCGTGGCCATGACGCCGGTAGGAGTGGCGGCGGCGTCAGCGCCTGCCAGGTTGATGTGCGCCGGCACGGCGTCGATCGGCCAGCCGTTGCGCTGGCCGGCGAAGACGTCGTCGCTGTCGGTCCAGCCGATGTCGATCTCGCCCGCCGCGGCAGCGCGGACCACGCTCATGTTGCCGTCGTAGAGGCGGACGCCGTTGTCTTTCAGCGAGGCGCCGAGTCGGCTCAGCGTCTCCTCGCCGTGGAGGGCCATGATGGCGGCGACGTGGCCGCGGGTGGTGCCGAACTGGGGGCGGGCGATTCCGATGCGGCCCTTGAACGCTGGGGAGGCGATGGCGAAGAGGTCGGGCCCGATGTCGCCGGGCCTGGTCCGGCCGGTGTGGTAGACGATCACGCGGTCGCGGCTGGCAAAGCCGTACCAGTTTCCGGCGTGGCCGCGGAGCGCGGCCGGCCAGCCGGCGCCGGGGAAGTCGCGCTCGTTGGCCTCGCTGCGGTAGGGCTCGAGGATTCCGGCGTTCGAGAGTTGCACCGTGCCCATCGCCTCGCTGGACCACCAGACGTCGGCCCGCGGCGAGCCCTTCTCGGCGATGAGGCGCTGTACAAGCCCGGTGGTCTTGGTGGCCTCGGTGTCGCCGACGGAGCGGACCTTGATCGAGGTCGCCCGCTCGAAGGGCGAGACGATGAGCGAGAGGACCTCGGGGTCGGCGCTGGAATAGAGGATGACCTCGCCAGGGCCGCCGGCCGGAGCGCGGTGGCAGGACCACAGCGAGCCCGCGGCGATGGCCGTGGCGGAGGCGGTGAGGAACTCACGCCGGTTCAGGCTGCTGCGGCGGGGGGAGTTCACTTCTTCGGCGCGGCTTCGGGGGCCGGAGCCGGGGTCGAGGAGGGAGTCTTGATTTCCTCGGCCTTGGCCTTGGCGGCGAGGCGTCCGAAGTAGTGCTTGACAGTGTCCTGGTATTCGCGGGGGACGAGGTTGCCCTCGATGGCCTCGGTGGCGCTGCGCTCGGCGGTCTCGACCGCCGCGGCGAACTCGGCGTGGGACTCGCCCTTGACCTGGTCACCTTGGACGAGGCGGCTGGAGATGATCGGTCCGCCCTGGTTGCGGGTGCGGGCCTTCTCCTTGGTGAACTTGGTCTCGTCCTCTTCCTCGCCGATGTTGCCGCCGCCCATGCTGCGGCCAGGCCCGCCCTGCCCCCACCCCGTGTTCTCGTTCCAGCCCTCTTCCCAGGGCTTGGTGCCCATCTTGTCGGCGAGGCCGTCGGCGCACTCGCCCATGCCGGGGTTGTCGCAATCGCTGAAGCCGGCGAGTTCGGCGAGGGAGCCGTCGCACTCCTGCATCGCGGCGTCGGCCATCGCCATTTCCTGGGCCATCTGCTCGAGCTGGGCCATCTCGTTCATCATCCCCTCGAGCCCCTCCATGCCGTCCTTGGAGAGGCCCTCCTTGCCCATGCCCTGGGCCATCTGGCCCATGGAGTCGGACATGGACTGGCACATGCCCGCGGCCTGCTGCTGGGCCTTGGCCATCTCCTCGAGGGCCTGTTTCTGCTCCTCGGTGAGGTTCTGGGCCTCTTCGAGGGCTTTCTTCAGGGCCTCGGGGTTGGAGGCGAGGTTCTTGTCGAGGCCGGCTTTCTCCAGCGCGTCCTCGAGTTCCTTCTTCTCCTGGGCGAGTTTCGCGAGTTGCTCCTGGAGCGACTTCATCTGCGCGGCGAGCTTGGCCTTCTGGTCCTCGCTGAGCTGGCCGGACTGCATCTTCTCGGCGAGCTTCTGCAGCTCGGCGGCGGCCTGATCGAAGTTGCCCTTGGAGAGTTGCGAGGCGAGTTCGGAGAGGTGGCCGTCGCCGGGGGTTCTCAGTTGCTTGAGGTCCTTGCGGATCGCGTCGAGGGACTGGCCCTTCTCGCTGTTCTTGAGGGCCTCGAGCCGTTCCTTCAGAGAAGTGAGCCGCTTGGCCGCATCGCGCCGGATCTCCTCGGCGGACTTTGCCTCGGGGCGGCCGGAGGCAGAGTCGTCCCCCTTGTCCTTGTCGAGGCCGAGTTTGGCGATGATGTCGTCGACCTTGGCGGTGGCGGACTCGGCCTGGAACTTGGCCTCGATGATCGCGGTCTGCTGCTCCTTGGCGGCGGCGATGCCCTTGGCCCGGCCGAACAGGTCGAGGTTGGGCACGGTGAGCCAGACGACCAGCAGCGCCAGCCCCAGGGCCAGCGGCGCCGGCCAGAACCGCGGCGGTGCGATCGGGACCGCGCGCCGGACGTTCACGCCGCGGGCCTTGGTGGCGGCGGATTCGACGGCGAGGCGGGACCAGGGATCGTCGTTGCGGGAGATGAAGAGGGCGGTCGACAGGGTCTCGCGGAGGTCGGCTCCCTCATCGACGCGGCGGGCGACGGCCTGGCGATCGGCCCGGGCGAAGACGGACCACGCGACGGCGCCGACCAGAACGCCGACGCCGGACCAGCCGGCGACGGTCCACCACGGAACCTCGAAGACCACCGCGCGCTGGGTCAGCCGGAGGGCGATCAACGCGCCGACCGCCACGGCGAGAAGCAGGACGAGCGAGTGGACGAACGAGGTCGCCCAGAGCCGCCACGCCGCCAACCGGAGCACGCGAGCAATATCAGACATCGCACCCACTCCAATACCCCCGTTTTCCCCCAGGCGAGCCCTGGGAACCCATCCTTGTACCACTGTCTTCGGCGTACGGTGCTGGCGGTTCGCTCATTGAGACAGGACTGTGACACAAACTCCAAACAATACCATAACATACCAACTGATGGGTGTCAAGCCCGGTTTGCCCATTCCGGTCGCCGGGCGGATCATGAGCCCATGAGTCTTCCTGGCGCCCTCGGTCCCCGCTCCGCCCCCGCCCCGCGGGCGCCTGAGGAGCCCAAGGCGACCCGCAAGGCGGTCGAGGTGGACCGGCTGTTTGCGTGGCAGCGGGAGAATGACACCCGGGGGCTGCGGTTTCAGTGGGCGTGCGCGGCGGCGAGTTGCCTGATGGTGATGGGGCCGGCCTCGATGGTGGAGTGGGCGCTGGCGCCGGCGGTGGTGTGCACGCTGATCCGCATCCGCTGGACCTGGCCGATGGCGAACCGGCTGGGTGAGCAGGCGTCGAGCAAGTGGCTGATGGCGTGGATCGCGTGGTGCGGGGTGGCGATGGCCTGGACGCTCGACCGCACGCAGGGGTTGGACGACTTCGGGACGCTGCGGTTCGCGGTCCTCATCCCGTGCCTGTGGCCGGCGATGGAGCGGCGCGGGCTGATGGTGCGGTGCCTGATCGCCGGTGCGTTCGCGGCGAACATCGTGCAGTTCCTGTCCGCCGCGGGAGTCGGGTCGTGGGATGGGATCGGCTGGCTGGTGCGACGATTGACGTGGTCGAGGGACGTTGATCGGCACTCGGCGTGGTGGCAGCCGGTGGTGGGGGGGTCGTTGCTGGTGGCGGCTCTGGGGATGCATCTGCCCGCGGCGTTCCTGGGGCCGGCGCGGACGCGGATGCTGGGGCTTACCGGGGTGCTCGCATCCGCGGCGGGGATTGCGCTGACGGGGTCTCGCGGGGCGTGGCTCGCGGCGATGGCGCTGGCGGTGGTGTTCGTGCTGTTCGCGATCAGCCGCGTGGAGGACCGGCGGAAACTGCTTGGGGTGATCCCGCTCGCGGCGTGCGGGGCCCTGCTGCTGGGGCTTGGGGCGTGGAAGGCCATGGGGCCGGCGCTGGAGCGGCGGTTCAGCACGGGCGTGGCGGAGGTGCGGGCGGCGCTGGAGCACGGCGACTACACCACGGACACCGGCAAGCGGATCTACATGTTCGAGGTGGGGTGGCACGCGGTGCAGCAGCGGCCGCTGGTGGGCGTGGGGATCGGCGGGTTCCGGAAGTTTGGGGAACAGGACGCGGCGGCGCACGGGCTGGATCCGGCCGTCGACGGGGTGCACGCCCACGCGCACAACACGCCGATGCAGATCATGGTGACGCTGGGCGCTGTGGGGCTAGCGATCGCCGGGACGTCGATCGTGCTGATCGGGCTGGGGGAGTGGCGGCGGCTGCGGGGCACGGCGAGGCACAGTTACCCGCGGTGGTGCGGCTATGAAGCGGGTCCGGCGTTTGCGCTGCTGGGCCTGTGCATCGCGGGCATCACGGACTCCATTCACATCAACCAGCAGACGAGCGCTGTGCTGTACGTGCTGATCGCGCTGTGCACGCCGCTGAGGCCCGTCGCGATGGATGAGGCCGGCGTGGACGCCGAGAGGGACGAGCAGGGCGCGGATGCCGACGGGCCGGCGGCGCCATGAGGATCCTCGTCGCCGCGGGCATGATTTCGTGGCGGCCGTGGGCGGATGGGCCGCTGGTGGGAGCGATCGTTCGGTCGCTGGCGTCGCGGGGGCACGAGGTGCACGTCGCGGCGGACTCGATCGACGACGATTCGATCCTGGCGGGCGCCGCGGGGGTCGTTGCGATGCGTCCGCTGGAGGACAACCCTCACCGGAGCGCCGCGAGGTTTGTCCGGTTTGTGCGGTCGCGCCGGCACGAGGTGTCGCCGCGGGTGATGCTGTCGTGCTCGCACCTGGTCGGCGCGGAGGTGTGGATGCCGACGGACTTCAGCGCGTGGGCGTGGTTTGCGTCCGTGCGGAGGCAGGCGGGGTGGCTGCGGATCGGCATGAAGATGGCCAGGCACATCGGGTTGCCGGCTTCGCTGTGGTGCGAGCGGTCGGCGGGGCGGTCGGCAGGGGTCGGGCGGGCGCTGGTGTCGGGGCCGGGGGCGGCGGCGGACCTGATGCGGTCGTTTCCCGGGCTGGCGTCGCGGGTTGTGCACGTGGGGACTGCGAGCCTGTTGGAGCCGTCGTCGGCGGAGGAGGCGGGCAGGATCCGGTCGAGGATGCGGACCGCGATGGGGATTGGGCCGGGGGTGCAGATCGTGCTAGTCTCGATCCCCTGGCCGGTGGTGCACGATGATCCGCAGTTGACCAACATGCTGGAGGGGCTGCGGCTGCTGGGGGATCGCGGACCGCGGCTGGTGGTGCTGGCCCGCGACGCGGTCGCGGTGCACACCGCGGCGTGCCGGGCGGATGTGGATGGGTCGGTGCAGATCCTGGGCCGGGCGGAGGATCCGACCCCCTTGCTGCTGGGGGCGGATGTGGCTCTGTCGCCGATGGTGCCCCATGGGGGGGTGTTCTGGGCCGGGTCGTTCGGGCGGTTCGCGGCCGATGCGGTCCGGCTTGGGCGGCCGGTGATCGCGGCCCCAGGGACGGGCGCGGCGGACGTGCTCGGGGGTGTTGGGATGGCGGGGGCCGGGCTGGTGGCCGGCGGAACGGATGCCAGGTCGTGGGCCGACGCGCTGGCCCATGTCGGGAGTGACGAGTGGATTGGCGGGGCGACGGCGGCGGCCTCCGGGGCATCGGATTCACTGAGTCTGAACCGGTTTGTGGACCGCCTGGAGGGGGTGCTGAACGAGACTGCGGGGATTGGAAGAGCGGAAGGCGGCGTGCCGATGTGAGTTCGCTGGTTTGTGGGCCTGGCGGCCGTGGAATTGCCGCGGGCGATCGGGCCTCGTAGCCTCCACCCTTGCCGCGCGCCCAGCGAGATCACCGGGCGGAAGCGGCCGTCTGAAACGGATTCTCATCACATGCAGACCGCGTCGTTCGCCGAGTCGTTGCCGTCCGCCGGGGGTGGATCCGTAGCTGGTGTGCTGACCGCGCACGGTTGGGGCGCAACGGTTGATCCGGGGCGGGACTCACTGCGGCGTCGCGCGGCGGGGGCGCTGGACCTTGCGGTCGCGTCGTTGCTCGCCAAGCAGAGGACCGCGCGGCCGTGGGGGGCGGCGGAGAACGATCCCGGGGCCGCGACCTGGTCCGGCCACTGGTGCGCCGAACTGGAAGGGGACTCGATCCTCTCCAGCGAGTACCTGCTGATGAAGTGGATCCTCGGGCAGGAGAACGATGCGCCGGGGGCTGGGGTGAAGGCGGACCGGCGGACGCTCGAGCGGATCGCCAACCACCTGCGGCTGTCGCAGCGGAGCGACGGGACGTGGGGGCAGTACCCGGGTTCGCCCGCGGACCTCTCGGCGTGCGTCAAGGGGTATTTCGCGCTCAAGCTGATGGGTGATGCGACGGACGAGCCGCACATGGCGCGGGCGCGGGAGCGCATCCTGGAAATGGGCGGGGCCGAGGGGATCAACACCTTCTCGATGTTCTACCTCGCGTGCCTGGGGCAGGTGTCGTGGGACGCGTGCCCGGCGATCCCGCCGCAGATCGCGCTGCTGCCGCGGTGGTTCCCGTTCCACATGGACAAGGTGAGCGCGTGGACGCGGACGATGATCCTGCCGCTCGCGCTGTGCACCGCGCTGCGGCCCGCGCGGGCCTTGCGGCCGGAGCAGCGGATCGACGAACTGTTCGTGGACCTGGGCGCGGTGCGGCGGCTGAACAAGCCGTGGGATCGGGACGAGCCGGTCTCATGGACCAACACCTTCCTCGTCGTCGACCGGCTGGTGAAGGCGGCGGACAAGGCGGGGCTGATGCCGTTCAAGTCGCGAGGGATCAAGGCGGCGGAGCGGTGGATCCGTGAGCGGATGGACCCGGGGACGACCGAGGGGCTCGGGGCGATCTTCCCCCCGATGGTGTACGTGCAGATCGCCTTCCGGGCACTTGGCTACGGGCGGGATCACCCCGTGATCCGCACGGCCGAGGCGGAACTGGACGCGTTCATGATCGAGGCGCCGCACGCTGATCCGCGGCTGGACCATGTCCGCCTGCAGCCGTGCTTCTCGCCGGTGTGGGACACGGGGATCGCGCTGTACGCGTTGACGGAGGCGGGGCTGACCGCGGCGAACAGCCCGCAGGTTGCCGCGTGCTGCCGGTGGCTGCTGGAGCGGCAGGTGCGGATGAACGGGGACTGGGCGCGGAACCTGCGGTCCGAGCACCGGGGGATCCGGCTCGGTGTCGACGCGTGCGCCTGGGCGTTTGAGTACCGCAACGACTGGTACCCGGATGTGGACGACACAGCGATGGTGGCCAAGGCCTTGTGGCGCGCGGGTGGGGAGGCGAACCGCGAGGCCGCCCGCAAGGCGTGCACGTGGCTGGTCGCGATGCAGAACGACGACGGCGGATGGGCGGCGTTTGACCGGACCAAGGACCGGCCGTGGATGGAGAAGGTCCCCTTCGCGGACCACAACGCGATGCAGGACCCCAGTTGCGCCGACATCACGGGGCGCGTGCTGGAGGCGCTGATCACCTGCGGCGTGCCGCGCGACAGCGAGGTGATCCAGAACGCGATCCGATACGACCTGGGTCATCAGCGGCCGGAGGGGTGCTGGTGGGGCCGTTGGGGGGTGAACTACATCTACGGCACGTGGCAGGCGCTCGGCGGGCTGACGTTCGCCGGTGTGCCGCGCGACCACCCGGCGCTGGTGAAGGCGGTGGAGTGGCTCCGGAGTGTGCAGAATGACGACGGCGGGTTTGGCGAATCCGCCAACACCTACCTCGACGATGCGGACTCGATGCGCGCTCCGCCGGGGCGCGGCGCGAGCACCGCCTCGCAGACGGCGTGGGCGATCATGGCGCTGCTGTTTGTCGTGGAGCCGACGGACCGGGCGGTGGAGCGGGCCGTGGCTTGGCTGTGCGACCACCAGTTGGCGTGCGCCAAGCGGCCGTACGAGCCCGCACTGATGGCCGACCCGGGAGCGATCGATCCGGGGTCGCGTGACCTGGCGGGGGACGACCACGTCGCGGATCGCGCCGGGGGGTGGAACGAGCACTGGTTTACCGGGACGGGGTTCCCGCGGGTGTTCTACCTGCGGTATCACTACTACCGGCACTACTTCCCGGTGATGGCCCTGGCGCGGTACCGGCGGCTGCTGGCGCGGTAACTGCGAAACACGGGCGTCCCGGCGGTTTCTCGGACGTGGGAACACCAGGAAACGCGGCGAATCCGGTGCGTTGGGCTACCGCTTGGCGGCGGGCGCTGTAGATTCCTCAAGGATGGCGGCTCGCATGATCCAGATTGGAACGGTGGCGCTGGCGGGCGCTTTGCTCGCGGCGTGCGACGTGCCCGAGCGGTCCCGCCGGCCCGCGGTGGCGGGGCAGGGCTTCGCGGCGGGCGCGATCGTGCTGGCCCCCGAGGCGGTGCCCGAGGTCGATGAGTACTCGTACGAGGACGCGTCGAGGCGCGACGGCGCGCTGGCGGTACGCGAGGGAGCGACCGGGCCGCTGCTGGCCTCGCAGGAGTGGCCGCAGTCGCCGGGCCCGTCGATCACCGACAGCTGGTATGTGTTCTACCCGTCGCAGCCGCAGACATCGGTGTACTTCCTGCGGCCATACGAGCGGTACCGGCCGCGGCGGTACGGGTACTAGCGCTCAGAGCCTTCGAGTGCCTCGCGCTGCCCGGGTGTGAGGTGGGGATCGTTGGCCGCGACCCAGCGGCGCAGCGCAAGGACCTGCCCGGGGTTTTTGCTCGCGTTCGCCGCGTAGTCCGAGCACGCCCGCTCGATGACGGCGCCGGCATCGGCTGCGTCAGTGATCGATGGGATGCCCGCGAGCTGTATCCAGGCCTTTCGCAGGTAGAGGCCGCGGACCCACTCGGGAGTTGGCGCGGAAGAAACGACGGCAAGCACCTCCTGCAGGGGCGGACCCGGCTCGGCGTAGGCTGCACGCGGCGGCGCTTCCCACACCGGCGGGAAGTCGCGGCGATCGTGGCGGGACATCTCGGCGATCGCTTCGGCGACGCTGCCGGCGCGAAAGAGAGTCTCGACCGTGTGGCGGTGGTGCTGTTCGGGTTGGACCAGCTCCAGCACCGGGAGCCAGACAATGACAGAGACCGCCGCGAGGATCAGCAGTCCCCGCGGGGGGCGGAGCGGGCTCTGCATCTGTACCTGCCAGGCTCCGCGGAACCAGGCCAGGCTGATCGCCGCCGCGATGAAGAGGACCGGGGCGGCGAAAAACGAGAGGGTGTGGACCATGGTCCGGATTTCAGCGAGCAGTACATCCTCCGGCGAGTACTGCATCCCGCCCATCATGTCGACGATTGGCCCCGGCATGGCGATGGCGGCGGCCAGCAGCGCGGCGTTGGCCACACACAGCACGACGAGGAGCACAGGTACCAGCCTCGCCGCGAAGATCACGGTCAGCACCCAGACCATGAGCGCCACCCGCCAGAGGGAGACGAAGGCGAGTGTCCAGGCATTGGCCTCGATCGCATCAACGGGCGTCAGGAACCGCTCGTATGGCACGGCGTACAGCCACGCCAGGGGAGCGGTCATCCAGAAGAGCCCGAGGAACGACAGGTAGCCGTCTAAGAACTTCGGCACGCCTCGCTTGGTGAGCGCCACGATTCCCCAGATGAGCGAGTACAGGAGCAGCGAGTTGCCGACCGAGGCGGCGAACCCCCGCAGGAGCACGGTCGGCTCGGCGGGCAGGTAGGCGCCGTCGTAGTTGCGAGCCAGGCCCGCCGAGAGCACGAACATGGCTCCGATGGCCAACGACCAGCGCGTCGAGGCAATCTCCATGATCGCTTCGCGTGAGCCGAGGAGATAGCGAAGGAGAGTCGCGGGCTTCATCATCGGCGCTCCGGCCCGGTGCAGCGTCCGTACCGAACACGGCGCGGCCTACGGCACGGTTTTACTCGTCGTACGACTCCGCGGGAAGTGATGCTTCGAGCGCGATCAGAAGGCCGCGCTGCTCGGCTGACAGCCGGTCATCATGGGCGATAATAAAGGACAGACCCGCCCTGGGAAAGGTCGCCTGGGGCAGGTAAGGCGATTTGCACAGGAACTCGATGTTCCTATCGATGTTGTCGTCCACGGGCTGGAGCGTCGCGTATCGCATCGCCGCGCGCCACGCCTTGTGTACGTAGATCTCCCGAACCCACGCCGCGGGTTGGCTCGCCGACATAGCGGCCTGCACTTCGAGGAGGCCCGGAGCCGGCTCGGCGAAACCGATACGCGGAGGGATGTCCCAGACCGGTGGGAAGTCGGTCCGCCTGGAGGCGGAGAGTGCGGCAAGGCCCTCGGCAACTCTTCCCCCGCAAAGTAGCGATTCGACCAGGTATCGACGCCCTTGCTCGGGCTGCGTGACGGCCAGGGCCGGGGCCCATGCGATGATGGAGAGAGCCCCGAGTACGAGCAAGCCCCTTGGTGCAGCAGCGACCCGCCGCGGGGGTTCCTGCCATGAGCCGCGAAGAGATGAGACTCCGATGATCCCGGCGATGATCCACACCGGTCCAGAGTAGACGGCCACGACTTGCACCCAAACGTTCAGCGACGCAAGCAAGCCGTCCTCCGGCGTGTGCTGCATCCCGCCCATGATGTCTACGAGCGGCGCGGGCATGTACACGGCGGCCGCCAGCACGATCGCGTCCGCAAGGGGCAGCATCAGGCAGAGAACAAGAAACGGCGGAGCCGCAAACAGCACCGCAAGGACCCGGGTCATCAGGACCACCCGCCAAAGGGAAACGAAGGCGAGGGTCCAGGCGTTGGCCTTGATCGCCTGCACAGGCGTCAGGAATCTCTCATACGGCACGGCGTAGAGCCACGCCATAGGAGCGGTCATCCAGAAGAGCCCAAGAAAGCAGAGGTACCCGTGCAGAAACCCCGGCACTTGTCCTTTCCACAGCCGAACAACGAGCCAGACGAATCCAAAGAGCACCAGGGAATTGCCGATCGACGCGGCAAGGCCGTGCAAGAGCACCGTCCACTCGGCGGGCAGGTAGGCGCCGTCGTAGTTGCGGGCCAGGCTTGCCGAGAGCACGAACATGGCTCCGACGGCCAGCGACCAGCGCGTCGAGGCAATCTCCATGATCGCTTCGCGTGAACCGACGAGGTAGCGAAGGAGCGTGCGGATGTTCACACCGGAGCCTCCGAACGCCGGGCCCACACGGACTGCCGAATCCCGAGGCGGCGCTTCGTCGGCTCGGGACCGAAGGTCGTCTGAACGAGCGATCTGAACGCGGATTCGAGTTGCTCGACGGACAGCCGCTCGGGCTGGAACGTGGCGTCAAAGAGCGTGTAGGACTCCCAGCCGCGGTCCCCCAGCAACCGGCCGCGGCGCTCCAGGGCGTGCCGCATCGGCGTGCCCGGGAAGGGCGTTGCGAGCGTGAGCTGGACGTCGGCGAAGGGCGCTGCGGCGAGGAACTCGGCGAGCGCGCCGATCGAGTCCAGGTCCTCCCCCGCTCCGCCGACGACAAAGCACGCGATCACCGCCACGCCGTGGTCCTGGATCCGCTGCACCGCCTCCATCACCCTTGGCAGCGGAGCCGCTTTGGCGCCGAGCCCCACGAACCGGGAGACGATCGACTCCACGCCGACAAGCACCTGGACGCATCCCGATGCCGCAAGCCGGTCGAGGATCTCCGGCCGCTCGCCGATCCGCCAGTCCGCCTCGGTGAAGTACCTCACGCCGGATCGCTCCAGCACGCCCAGCAGCTCGCCGGCGTCCCGCCGGCCGGCGAACGTGTTGTCGTCCGCCAGTTCGAGCACCGGCCGGCGCACCCTCGATCGGATCGCATCGAGTTCCCGCTCGATGCACGCGGCGGGCTTCTCGCGAAACGGCCCGAGCAACCGGCTCGCGCCGCAGAACTCGCACGCGAGAGGGCAGCCGCGCGCGGTCTGGAGCGTGAACCGCGGACGCTCCCGCGGACCAAGCAGGTCGTATCGAGGGATCGGCGATTGGGCGAGATCGAACGGCCGGGTCGGGCGGTAGACCGGGCGGAGCGACCCCGACTCGGCATCGCGGAGCACCTCGAGCCACGACGACTCGCCGTCGCCGACGACCACCGCGTCGGCGTGAGCGGAGGCCTCTTCCGGGCACATCGAGGCGTGAAGACCGCCGATGACGACCCGGATTCCCTCGCCGCGGAGGGCATCCGCGAGCGCGTACGCCTCGGTGATCGAGGCGGTCAGGGCGGAGATCGCGGCGAGGGCGGGGCGTTCCGCGAGCACGGCGGCGACAAGTTGTTCGTGTACCACCGGCGCATCGTGGTACGAGATGGTCCATCGGTCCGGCGTCATTCCCGCGAGGGTGAGCAGCCCGAGCGCGGGGAGCGCGGCGATCGCCTGGCCGCGTGAGTGCAGACCGGGAAGAGCCATGCCCAGGGCGATCATCTCGCTCTCGCGCACTCGAACACCAGAGAGCGCAATCATGGCAAGATGGGGCATGGCCGTAGCCTAACGGGCGGGAGCGAGGCGTGCGTGCCCGGCGCATACAGCACGACGCCGCGGCCGGGTCTGTACGCCGCCAGCATGCAACGAGTTGCGGAGGTGGCGGCGGGTGCGGGTGGAGGATCTGGGAGATCGGGGCGAGGGCCGGCCGGGGCGAGAGAAAGCCAAGGACCGCGCCAACGACGGGACCAAGCGCTAAGCGGGTTCACGACCGGCTTACTTGCTCTTCACATCCCCACGCGCGAAGATGCTCGCAACGTAGTTCAGCACGTCCGTGGCGCTCGTCTCGTTGTAGCCGAACTGCTTGATCAGCCGCTGCTTGACGATGTCGATCTTCTGCTGCGTCTCGTCGTCGACGACGCTGGAAACGAGGTTCTTGAGCTTGATGGTGTCGCGCTGGTCCTCGAAGAGTTTCAGTTCGAGGGCTTTGTACAGGCGCGCGTTGGTGTTGTACTCGAACTTCTTCCCGTCGAGCGCCAGGGCGCCGATGTAGTTCATGATCTCCTGCCGGAAGTCGTCCTTGCGGCTCTCGGGGATGTCGATCTTCTCCTCGATCGAACGCATCAGGCGCTCGTCCGGCTCCTCGTCGCGCCCGGTGTACTTGTTGCGGACGCGCTCCTTCTGGGTGTAGGCCCGGACGCTCTCGATGTAGTTGGCGCACAGGCGGCGGATCGCGTCCTCGTCGGCCGAGATCGCCCGCTGCACCTCGGCCTTGATCATGTCCTCGTACTCCTCCTTCACGACGGCGAGGAGCTCGCGGTACTTCTTCTTCAGGTCCTCGTCGCTGATGAGCGAGTGGTGGGCCATGCCCGCCTCCAGCTCGTTGAGCACCATGAACGGGTTGATCGCCTTGTCGTCCACGGCCTGCCGGCTCACCAGCGCGTTGGAGATCTTGTCCTGGATGTACCTGGGGGAGATCCCATCCATCCCCTCGCGGTCGGCCTCTTCCTTGAGTTCCTTGATGGAGTCCTCGGTGAAGCCGGGAATGGCCTTGCCGTTGTAGAGCTTCATCTTCTGGATCAGCGAGAGGCCGGCTTTCTTGGGCTCCTCGAGCCGGGTGAGCACCGCCCACATCGCCGCGACCTCCAGGGTGTGGGGGGCGATGTGGATGTTGCGGATCCGCTCGGGACCGAAGTCCTTCTGGTAGATCTTGATCTCGTCGTCGAGGCGGATGTTGTAGGGGACGTCGATCTTGATGGTGCGGTCGCGGAAGGCCTCCATCATCTCGTTGTTCTGCAGCCGCTTGTACTCGGGCTCGTTGGTGTGGCCCAGGATCACCTCGTCGATGTGCGTCTGGGCGAACTTCTTGGGCTTGATCAGGTGCTCCTGGCTCGCGCCCAGGAGGTCGTACAGGAAGGCCACGTCGAGCTTGAGCACCTCGATGAACTCGCAGAGGCCGCGGTTGGCGATGTTCAGTTCGCCGTCAAAGTTGAACGCCCGCGGGTCGGAGTCCGACCCGAACTGCGCGATCTTGCGGTAGTTGATGTCGCCGGTCAGCTCCGTCGAGTCCTGGTTCTTCTCGTCCTTGGGCTGGAAGGTGCCGACGCCGACGCGGTCCTTCTCGCTCAGGATGATCCGCCGCACCTTCACGTGCTCCATCGCCTGGCGCCAGTCGCCGCCGTAGTGCCGCATCAGCTCCGCGTACACGCGCCGGCAGAAGGGGCACAGGTCGCCGACGACCCGCAGGCGGCCCATGCGGTGCTGCGGGGCGTACTTCTCGTTCAGCCGCATCAGGATGTCGTCGCGCGCCTCGCGCGGCACCAGCAGCGTCGGCTCCTCGTGCATCGGGCAGGGGAACTCGTGCGACTTGCCGCCGGCCCCGCAGTGCTCGTCCAGCAGCCACGAGAACGAGTACAGCGCCCCCGCATCGGTCTTCGAGTACTGCTCCAGGCCCTTCTTGAGCAGGCGGGCGATCGTCGATTTGCTCGAGCCCACGGGCCCGTGGAGCAGGAGGATCCGCTTGTCCGTTCCGTACCCTTCCGCCGCGGAGCGGAAGACGTCGACCAGCTGCATCAGCGCGAAGTCCAGCCCGAAGATGGCGTCCGCGCCGGAGTCGATCGGGTCGGAGAAGAAGTGGTAGCGGATGCAGTCGCGCTTGAACAGGCGGTATTTCTCGAATCCGAACGAGAGCACCGCGTCGTACATCCGCTGGTAGGCGTTGCGCACGACGCCCGGGCGCTCCATCGCGATGTCCATGTACTCGAAGAACGTCCCCTCCCAGTGGTGCTGGCGGAAGGAACGCCGGTCCATCCGCGATTCGATCATCGCGAGCAGGTCGGCGGCGGACCGGGTCGGTTCGGAGGGCTTGGGGGATTCGTCGCGCATCGTGCGGACTCCGTTCCCGAGGCACCCGCGTGAACAGATGCGGCGTGCGGTGACCAGAGCGTGGGCCGTCACACAAGAACGCGGTCGACGCGGTCAGGCGCCGGCCCGTCACTCGAATCCTCGCCGGGTCAAGTCCAGACCCGCAAACCCCTTGGCCGCACCGGCAAGCCGGAGCGATTATCCAAAGGCTATCGGCACGAGAGGGGGCGGCGAAGAAGCACCGGTCCCCCCGATCTTGCGATTATACGAACGAACCCCCGGATCGGATCACCGATTTGGTCCGATCAGCCCATCCAAGCCGTGTCTCTCCGTGCCCGCGGCCCGGGCAAGCATGCGTCGACCCGCGGGGGACTGTTGACCCGATGTCCGGGCATGGTTAGCGTCTGTGGGCCATCGGGCTCGAAAGGATGCGAGCCGCGGGCGTGCTGACCTGTTCGCCCTGCTGGTCCTCTGTGGAGTGCTGAGAGTGTCCCTCCGGTCCAAGATGCAACGGATTGTCGACGCCACCCCGACCTGGATGCGGCTGCGCGCCGAGGAGGAGCCCGTCACCGGCCCCGCCGTGTGGCGCGGCACGCTGAAGGACGGCTTTGCGTACACCCTTGATGGGCGGTTGCACCCGGCGCTCTCCGAAAAGTACCGTTCCGAACTTCTCTACTGGCACTCTGTCTATCACGGCGGAAGCGAGGCCCAGTTCGGCGGTCCGTTCCATCAGGTTTACGGGGGCTGGCAGCGCGGCCGGGCCCAGGAGATGGCCGAGTTCCTCGGTCTGGTCGATCCCGAAGCGTTCAATGCCTGGTGCAGGGAGCGGACGGCCGTGGAGATCGGGGCGGGTCCGTACCCCGCGGTCTCGGTCCTGCCGTGGTGCCGGGCGGTTGCCGTGGACGCCCTCGCCGATGGGTACACAGCGGAGGGGCTGCTCCCGAAGGAGAGCGCCTCGGTGGTGTACCTGACCGCCGCTGGAGAATCCGTGCCGTTGCCGACCGCCTTTGCGGACGTGATGGTCGCAGAGAACGCGCTGGACCACGTGGACGAGCCCGAGCGGGTCATGGCCGAGGTGCGGCGGCTGCTCAAGCCCGGCGGCCACCTCTGGCTGCTGGTGGACCTGATGGACTACAGCGACGCCCTGCACCCCAACCCGTTCTCGGAGCCGGTTGTTCGGGCCCTGCTGCAGCGCCACGGCTTCACGGTGGTGAAGGACCGGATCAGCGACCACAAGAGCCACCCCTACGCCTACGGCGAGTACCGCGGCCTGCTCACTCGCAACGCGGACTGACCGCTAGACTCGCCCATGTCGTTCGGATTGGCCAAGGGGCGTGAGTTTGACAGCACCGGCATCGCCGTCACGGACGCCGATCTGCCCCCGCTCCCCGACTCGGTCCTCGCCGATCCCGAAGCGGGCCGAATCGATCCGCGTGCGTGGTTCCCCGACCCGTCGCGAGAGTTCGAGATCGAGATCGGGTGCGGCAAGGGGACCTTCCTGGTCCAGCAGGCGGCGATCCAGCCCCAGACCAACTTCCTCGGGATCGAGTGGGCCCGCGAGTTCTTCCAGTACGCCGCGGACCGCGTCCGGCGTAACGGCCTCCGGAACGTCCGGATGCTCGGGACCGACGGCACGGAATTCCTCCGCTGGCGCGTCCCCGGGTCCATCGCCCGCGTGATCCACCTTTACTTCCCCGATCCCTGGCCCAAGACGCGGCACCACCGGCGTCGGACCGTGCAGGGCCCGTTCCTCGAGCAGGCCCGGCGTGTGCTGCTGCCGGGGGGCGAGCTGCGCATCGTCACCGACCACGACGAGTACTGGCAGTGGATGCAGCGAGAGTTTGCCCTCGTCACCGGCCCGGATGCGACGCCGGAGCGGAGGTTCGAGCGGAGAGAGTTCGAACGACCGCCTTCCGCCGGTGAGGGCGAACTGGTTGGGACCAACTTCGAGCGCAAGTACCGGCGCGAGGGGCGTCCGTTCAACGCGGTGGTGCTCCGCAAGCCGGACTAACCGATCGAGCCGCGGGACCGCGTGTACCTCGAATAGATCTCGACGGACTTGCGCGCGATCTCCGGCCAGGTGTAGTCCGCCATCACCATCGCCCGTGCCCGCTTCCCCATCTCCGCGGCGGCGGCCGGGTCCGAGAGCACCGCGGCCAGCGCCTCGGCCAGTCGATCCGCGTCCAGCGGGACTACGTGCCCCGCCTTCCCCGCGGCGACCTCCGGGAAGTTGCAGTGCTCGGACAGCACCATCGGGCACCCCGCCGCCATCGCTTCCAGCACGGCGATGCTGAACCCCTCCTCGCGGCTGGGGAGGCAGAAGCACGCGGCATCCACAAGGGCGCCGAGTTTCTGGGCCCCGTAGATCGGCCCGGGCAGGTGCACGCGCCCCTCGAGCCCCGCGCCGCGGATCCTCCTCTCGAAGTCCTCGCGGCACCCCTCATCGGGCCCGGCCACCACCACCCTCGCGCGAGGCTGCCGCGCGGCCATCCTGATGAACGCCTCGGCGAGGAAATCCAGCCCCTTGCGCTCCTGAAGCCGGGCGAGGAACAGGATGTACGGGTCGTCGCCCAGTTCCGGGTGGGCCGCCCGGAAATCGCCCTTTGCCGGCAGCGGCTCGACCTCCTGCACGAAGATCCCATTGGCGAGGATCTCGACCGGGCAGCGCAGCGCGAGCGGTCCGATCAACGCCGCCTCGGTCTGGTTCAGCGCGTGGATCGCCGCCGCACGGTCGAGCATTGTGCGGTACCCCAGCGCGAGCGCGATCCTCTTCTTGAGGTGCTTCTGGCGAAGCGACCACGGCGAGAGCGTGCTGTGGGGTGCGAGCAGGTACGGCACCCCCGCACGCCGCGCCGCCGCGGCAGACACGCGGACGATCGGCAGCCACACCTCGTGGAGGTGGACCATGTCGAACCCGCTGATGATGGTGTCGAGGGTCCGTCGCGCCCCGCGTGCCGTCGCCCGCTGGAGCAGCCCCCGCCCGGGGTCGCACTCGTGCCGCACCACGCGGTCAAACCCTGGAACGACCGAGAGGAACCTGCCGACCCGCCCGTCCGTGTCGTCCACGCGGTGGCACAGGATGTGGGCCTCGTGCCCCGCCGCGGCCTGGGCCGCAGCGAGGCGCACCACCACCGCCGGCGGTCCGCCGCGAACAGGATCGAGTGACTCGGTAACGTGCAGCAGGCGCATTGGATCGTCGTGGCACCGGGGCCGCGAAGTGTATCGGCACACCCGCCGGGCCGATGGTGATGATTCAGCGGACGGACCCTTGTCCGGGCGGGGCCTAGCGTTGGGCCGCTCTCGATCAACCTCATGCACATCGTCCACGTCATTGACGCTCTCGACCCAGCCCACGGCGGTCCCTCGGTGGTCTGCACCGCGCTCGCCGCGGCGCAGGCCGGGCTGGGTCACCGGCTGACGATCGTCTCTTTCGACAAGCCCGGCGCGGCCGAGCGGACCGGCCGAATGCTGGCGGCAACCCCGGGCATCGACGGCGTCGATGTCAGGCTCTTGCCAAGGCCAAGAGGGTTCGGCGCGGTGCTCGCGACGCCCGCCAGGCGGGAACTGCGGTCGCTGCTCGCCTCCGCCCAGTGGACTGTCCTGCACGGCGTGTGGGACCCGGTCCTGCTCGCCGGCGCGAACGAATCACGCCGGGCCGCCGTTCCCTACTGCGTCGTGCCCCACGGCATGCTCGAGCCCTGGTGCATGTCGCAGAAGTGGCTGAAGAAGAAGGCCTCGCTCCTGGTCGCCACACGCCGGATGCTCAACTCCGCCGCGTTCCTCCACGCCCTCAACCCCGACGAGGTCCGTGGCATGATCCCGCACCGACTCAGCCCGCCGGTGCACGTGATCCCAAACGGCGTGTTCCTCGAGGAGGTCGATCCGCTTCCCCCACCGGGGGCGTTCAGGTCCGCGCACGCCACGGTCGGTGATCGGCCCTACATCCTGTTCCTCAGCCGCATCCATTTCCGCAAGGGGCTGGACCACCTGGCCGATGCGTTCGCGATATTGGCGAAGCATGATCCCGGTGTGGCGCTGGTGGTCGCCGGCCCGGACGATGGCGAGCGGGGCCCGTTCGAATCGCGGATCGCCAGGCACGGCCTCGCCGATCGGGTGCTCCTGACCGGCCCGATCTACGGCCGCGACAAGTTCGCCGCGTTCGCCGATGCCGCCTGCTTCTGCCTCCCCAGCCGCGAGGAGGGCTTTTCAATGGCGATCCTCGAGGCCCTTGCGTGCCGCACGCCGGTCGTCATCTCGGACCACTGCCACTTCCCGGAAGTGGCCGAGGCGGGGGCGGGCGAGGTGGTGCCGCTCACGGCCGAGGCGCTCGCCGCGGCGCTGGCCCGGGTCCTCCAATCACCGGAGAGGGCCGAAATGGGGCAGGCTGGCCGGCGGCTGATCGAGCAGCGGTACACCTGGCGGGCCATCGCGGAGCAGTCGCTGGGGTTCTACCAATCCGCGGCGGGTACCGCCGCGCCGGCATCACCTCGCACGTGACGCCGCGCAGTACCGCACCGCCGCCTCCATCCCGTCGACCATGTTCTTCAGCGTAAATCGTTCCATCACGGTCCGGTGGGCCCCGGCGCCCAGGCGGGCCGAAAGGTCCGCATCACCCAGCTGGCGGTCCAGCACCTGGGCGAGCGAGTCGGCGTCGTCGTGCCGGAAAAGCAACCCGTTCTCGCCCTCGCGGATCGCCTCGATCTCCGGGTTGTGCGACGCGATGTCGTTCCCGGTGACTACCGGCACCCCGTACCCGAATGCGTGCAGGATGCTCAGGCCGATGTTCGCGGGGTAGCAGAACACTCGAGACGCAAGGAAGTACCCCGCCAGCCGATCCTCGTCGTAGATCGCCCCCGGGAACTGCACGTTCGCCGCGATCCCCAGCGTGCCGGCCATCGCGCGGAGACGATCGAGGTCCGGCCCGTTTCCCACGATCACCACCCGCAGCGCCCCGTGCCGGTCCTTGATCTTCGCCGCGGCCTGCAGGAGCAGGTCAACGCGGTTGGCCGGGTCCAGGCGCGAGACGAAGAGCACCACCTTGCCCCCCTCGAGCCCCGCCTCGCGCCGAAAAGCCTCCAGCCGGGCTGGCTCGCTGATCCAACGCTCCCGCGCCGATTGGATCGGCCCCTGGTCCAGCGCGTTGAGCGCCACGAACACCCGCTCGCGCGGGATGCCCGCCTCGATGACGCGCTCCGCCGCGGTGTGGTTGTAGAGCAGCACCGCGGTCGCCTCCTTCCCCATCCGCACGCGCAGGCGGAATCGCTTCTCCGACTCGTTCTTGGAATAGCCGTGCCCCCACAGCAGCGTCGGCACACCGCGAAGCCGCGCCAGCCGCAGCGCCGGCCAGCCGCTCATGTAGCGAGTGTTCCACGTCATCCCGAGCACATCCGCCACGTCGCGCGAGGCCGAGCGGGTCTGCGCGGACTGCCAGAACAGCGGCTGGCCTCGCAATCGCAGGTGCCGCATTGGCGCCGATTCCGCAACAAAGCCGTCGGCGGGGACGTTCTTCAGCCCCGGTTCCTCGCCGTAGAGCAGCCGGAAATCAATTCCCCCGCGAGACGCCATCTCACGGAAGACGGGCACCCGGTACTTGGGCAGCGCCGGCTGCACGAGGACGAACCGGATCGGTCGCCCGCCCCGCTCCCCTCCCGGTGTCTGATGTGGTTCTGGTGTCCCCATGGCGAGAGCCGCGGCCGGATGGCCCGGCGACTACGTGGCCGCGTGCTCCCGGTTCGCCGCCGGCTTGACCGACACCTCCGCCCCCGAGCGTCGCTCCGCCTCGGCGCGGAAGTCCTGCATCGCCGCCACTCCCCAGCCGTGGCCCCGCACCGCCCGGATCGCCCGCACCGCCGCCAGGGCCCCGGTCGCCGTCGTGATCATCGGGACCCCCAGCCGCACCGTCGCCGCGCGGATCTTCCCCTCGTCGGTCTGCCACCCTGTCTTCGTCGGCGTGTTGATCACCAGGTGCACCTTGCCGTCGGACATGAGATCGATCACGTTCGGCCTCGCCCCCGCGCCGATCTTCTGCAGCACCGTGGTTGGGACGCCCGCGCCGGCGATGACATCGGCGGTCCCGCCCGTTGCGTACACGCCGAACCCCAGTTCGTGCAACTCTTTGGCGACCTGAACAATCGCCGCCTTGTCCGAATCCCGCACCGACAGAAACACGCTGCCGCTCGCGGGCAGCTGAATCCCAGCACCCATCTGGCTCTTGGCGAAGGCAATCGGCAGGCTCCGATCGATCCCCATAACCTCGCCGGTTGATCGCATCTCCGGTCCCAGCACGACGTCCACGCCCGGGAACTTGCCGAAGGGGAAGACGCTCTCCTTGACCGCGTACGCGCCGGTGTCCGGCACCTCGCGGGTCCCCAGGTCCGCGAGGCTGCGGCCCATCATCACCTTCGCTGCGATCCGCGGCCACTGCACGTGCTTGGCTTTGCCGACGAACGGCGCCGTGCGCGATGCACGCGGGTTCACCTCCAGGATGTAGATCCGGTCCCCTCCGGTCACCATCCCGTTCGCGCCGGGCTGCTGCTGCTTGATCGCCATCTGCACGTTCATCAGCCCGCGCACCCGCAGTTCCCGCGCCAGGTCGCGGCTGATCCGCTTGATCTCCTCGACAGTCTCCGCGGCGAGCGACCACGGCGGGATCGTGCACGCCGAGTCCCCCGAGTGGATCCCCGCCTGCTCGATGTGCTCCATCACGCCGCAGACCAGCGCCGTGCCCGGCTCGCCGGGGCCGCCGCCGAAGTCCGCCACGACGTCGACATCCACCTCCGTCGCGTCGTCCAGGAACTTGTCGATCAGCACCGGGGCGTTCTCGAGCTCCGAGATGTCGACGGCGTTGAGCATGTAGTGCCGCAGCGCCCTCTCGTCGGGGCAGATCTCCATGCCGCGCCCGCCCAGCACGTACGAGGGGCGGACCAGCACGGGGTACCCGATGCGCCCCGCGATCTCGACGGCCTGCTCCAGCGTCCGAGCAGTCCCGCTCGGCGGCTTGCTCAGCCCCAGTTTCTCCAGCAGCGCGTCGAACCGCTTGCGATCCTCGGCGAGATCGATCGAGTCCACGCTGGTGCCGATGATCGGGGCGCCGGCCTGCTCCAGCCCGTGCGCCAGGTTCAGCGGCGTCTGGCCGCCAAACTGGACGATCAGGCCGTGGACCAAGCCGCCTTGAAGTTGCAGCCATGAATCAATGTTCGACTCGAGTGTTGGAGCAACATCGAGCTTGACATCTCTCCAGCGGCCAGAAGGCCCCGGCTGATTGACAAACGAAGCGAGCCTTGGTTCGTCGCCGGAACTGAACGCGATGTTCCAGACACGGCCCGAGTCGTCAACCCCTTCCAACACCGCCGTCTTGATCTCCTGCCCGTCCAATTCTTGGTAACCGCGACCTGCTGCGAAGATCGCGAGCCTCCGAATCGCCACCGCCTGGAAGGCTGCGCGAATCTGATTCATGAAATCTGATGGCAACCTGCAGATTGCGTCGCCCTTCCAAGGGGTAGACAGCCTGCTCGGATCGTGTCTGAACGTGTCGTCTACAAGGAGGCTGCGGCCGTCAGTGTGAGTGAAATCGACTACCTCCACCGGCGTGCGGGAGGTCATTCGATTCAGCCGCTCCACAACATTCAGCACATCCTCCAGCGTCAGCGGCTCGAAGAACAGCAGGTCGCTCGTGTCGTAGTCCGTGCTGACCGTCTCCGGGTTTGAGTTGATCATCACCGACTCGAAGCCGAGTTCCTTCGCCGCGAACGCCGCGTGGCAGCAGCAGTAGTCGAACTCGATCCCCTGGCCGATGCGGTTGGGTCCGCCGCCGAGGATGATCACCTTCTTCCTGTCGCTGACGCGGATCTCGTCGTCCGCCGCGGGCTCTTTGTCCGTGCCCACCGCCGCGGCGGCGGTCTCGTAGGTGCTGTAGTAGTACGGCGTCCGCGCCTCGAACTCCGCGGCGCACGTGTCGACCAGTTTGTACACCGGCTCGACCCCCAGCGCCTGCCGCCGCCGGCGCACCCGCAGGATCGTGTCCGTCGAGATCGTCCCCAGGTACAGGTTCGCCAGCTGCGCATCGCTGTACCCCATCTGCTTCGCCTCGAACAGCACCCCCGGCGGCACCTCGTCCAGGCTCGCAAAGCCGCACAGCACATCCTCGAACTCGACGAGCCTCCTGATCTGGTCGAGGAAGAACAGGTCGACCTTGCAGAGCGAGCGGATCCGCTCCAGGCTCCACCCCATCTTCATCGCGTAGCGGATGTAGTACAGCCGCCCCTGGCTGGGCACCGCCAGCTTGCGCGTGAGCTTCTCCTCGGGGATCGGCCACTCCAGCGCCTCCCCGTCGGCCGTCTTAAGCCCCGTGTCGCTCGCCGCGACCGCGGTCCCCGGGTCGAGCATCAACTGGCTCCCCTCCACCGCGCGCACCGCCGCCAGCCACTTGTCGTTGCGGTCCAGCCCCAGGCCGAACCGCTTGACCTCCATCGACCGGATCGCCTTCTGCAGGCTCTCCACGAACGTCCGTCCGATTGCCATCGCCTCGCCGACGCTCTTCATCTGCGTCGTCAGCGTCTCGTCCGCCTCGGGGAACTTCTCGAAGGTCCACCGCGGCATCTTCGTGACGACGTAGTCGATCGCGGGCTCGAAGCACGCGCTCGTGGTCCCCGTGATGTCGTTCTTCAGTTCGTCCAGCGTGTAGCCCACCGCCAGCTTCGCCGCGATCTTCGCGATCGGAAACCCCGTCGCCTTGCTCGCCAGCGCGCTGGAGCGGGAGACGCGCGGGTTCATCTCAACGACCACCATCTCGAACGGCTTCTTCCCGTCCGGGCCCGGCGCCGGATCGGGATTCACCGCGAACTGCACGTTGCTCCCGCCCGTCTCGACGCCCACCTCGCGCATGATCGCGAAGGCCGCGTCGCGCATCGCCTGGTATTCCTTGTCCGTCAGCGTCAGGATCGGCGCCACCGTGATCGAGTCCCCCGTGTGCACCCCCATTGGGTCGATGTTCTCGATCCCGCACACCACCACGCAGTTGTCGGCGCGGTCGCGGACGACCTCCAGCTCGTACTCCTTCCACCCCAGCAGGCTCTTGTCGATCTGCACCTGCCCGATCATCGACAGCCGCAGCCCGCGGGTCACGATCTCCTCGAACTCCTCGCGGTTGTATGCGATCCCGCCCCCGCTCCCCCCCAGCGTGAACGCCGGCCGGATGATCGCCGGCAGCCCGATCGTCCCCAGGAACTCCAGCGCCTCGGCCTGCGTCGTCACCGTCCGGCACGGCGGCAGCTTCAGCCCCACCTTCTCGCATACCTCCTTGAACGCCTGCCGGTCCTCCGCCCGCCGGATCGCCTCGCGGCTGGCGCCGATCATCTCGATCCCGTGCCGCGCCAGCACCCCGCTGTCAAACAGGGCGCACGCCGTGTTCAGCGCCGTCTGCCCGCCCAGCGTCGGCAGCAGCGCGTGGATCGGGTCGCCGATCTCCTTCTGCTTCTGGATGATCTTCTCGACCGCCTCCGGCGTGATCGGCTCGATGTACGTCCGATCCGAAAACTCCGGATCGGTCATGATCGTCGCCGGGTTCGAGTTCACCAGCACGATCCGGTACCCCTCCGCCCGCAGCGACTTGCACGCCTGCGTCCCCGAATAGTCGAACTCGCACCCCTGCCCGATGACAATGGGACCCGACCCGATGATCAGGATCGTCTTGATGTCGGTGCGCTTGGGCATCGGTCTCCTTCAAGGGCCGTCACGGGCAATGGAGGCGGTCGTCGGCTTTGCGCCGGGCGCAAACTCCGTGACAATACGCGCGATGTCCCGGAATGTCGCTCGCCCAAGGTTGTCCGCGACCGCCCGCGATCAGCCGCGGTCCCCCGCCTTGAGCTCCTCCAGCAGCACCAGCCCGCGGGCCACCGCCAGTTCCAGATCCGCGCACACGCTCGTGGGATCGATGACCCCCGCCGCGCCGGCCTGCCGGAGTTGCTCGTACTGCTCCCCGGAGAGCCCGGCCAGCACCAGGCGCCGCTGCTCGCTGCGGAAGGCGGTCAGCACGGTCCGCAGTTCCAGGGCGGCGTTGCTGTCCAGCCGCGTGACGTCCCCCAGGTCCAGGATCACCACCCGCGCCGCCTTGGGCAACCGCTCCGCCCACCCCACCAGGTTCGGCAGCCGGTGCACCGTTCCCTTCCGCGTCGCATCCTTCTTCAGGTGGAACACCGCCAGTTCCCCCGGCAGCCCCCCGACCGTCCCGTTCGAGATGAGGTCAGACGGCTGGATCTCCGCGATCGGCCTCACCAGATCCTGGTAGACGATCCATACCAGGAACAGCACCGGCGGGATCATCGCCAGCCGCGGCTCGGCCCAATGGATCAGCGTCCCCAGGAACGCCCCGAACGCGAACGACCCGATGATCGACGCCAGCAGCACCAGCCGGCGCGGCGTCGGGTGCGTCCGCAGCCCGCGGACCAGCGACCGCATCGACCCCGGCGGCACGTCCCGCGGCCGGTCGACCAGCCACCACACAAACTGCACCAGCTCCAGCCCAAGGTCCGTCACCACCCCCGTCACGTGTGTCGTCCGCACCACCCCGCTGCTGATCCGCGTGATCGTCGCGTTCTGCAGCCCCATCGCCGCGGAGGCCACCCCGGTCATCCAGTAGTGCCCCGCTCCCACCATCGCCCCCGCCGGACCGACCTGCTCGACGCCCACGGCGAACACCAGCAGCAAGGCCGCCTCGGCGGCCATCGGCAGCACATAGATGGATTCCCACCCCCGCCTCCGGCCCAGTTCCGTCATGACGCCGGACAGGACCGCCCCGAGCAGGAACGTCCCGAGCAGGAACACGGCGTACCCCGCCAGCGGCCAGGCATCCCCGGATCCCAGCATCCCTTCGGCCATGTCCCGCCCGAGGTTGGACGTCGTCCCACTGACGTGCGAGGTCACCGATCCACAGACCAGGATCGCGATCAGGTTCGTATACCCCGCCACCCACGCCAATGTCACCGCCAGCCGGGCCTGCTGGACGAAGGAATGCGCCTGGCCGACAAACACGGTTCAGCCCCGCGAACCCCTCCCCGTTTCGACCCGACCCTCACCCGCCGACAATAGCCTACCGACGCCTCCGATAATTCGGTCTGCGGAAAGTCTGACTTAAGTCATTGTGCAATAAGCAGTTGGCCTGCGCAGTCGGGCAATTCGATAACCAACGCAGGCCATGATCCGGAATTCCGCGTTTCGGCGACCCGGCGAGCGGCCGGTGACGTACCACGGCGTCGCCTGTCATTTGGGCCGATACACCCTATAGGATCCCCCGCGGGCGGTTCCTTGACGACACCCCCGACATTCCGAGCCCGCCGGCCCCCGGCACGGGGCCCCACCCAGGAGCCGACCCTTATGTGCGGAATCGTCGCCTACATCGGTCAAAAGCCCGCTCAACCGATCCTGATCGAGGGCCTCAAACGCCTGGAGTACCGCGGCTACGACTCGGCCGGCGTCGCCATCCTCAACTCCAAGCTCACCGTCGCCCGCGCCGTCGGCCGGGTCTACCAGCTCGAAGAGAAGCTTGAGAAGATGGGCAGCCTCCACGGCACCCTCGGCATCGCCCACACCCGCTGGGCGACCCACGGCGGGGTGACCGAGATCAACGCCCACCCCCACCGCGATGACCGGCACGGCATCGCCGTCATCCACAACGGCATCATCGAGAACTACGCCGCCCTCCGGACCTACCTGAAGGAGAAGGGCCACGTCTTCCAGTCCCAGACCGACACCGAGGTCATCTCGATGCTCATCTCCGAGCTCTACGAGGGCGACCTCGAGCAGGCAGTGCAGGCCGCGCTGCGGGAGGTGACCGGGGCGTACGCCCTGGCCGTCATCTGCGAGAAGGAGCCCGACACCCTCGTCGTCGCCCGCAAGGGCTCGCCGCTGATCGTCGGCGTCGGCGACAAGGAGTTCATCGTCGCCTCCGATTCCTCGGCCATCGTCGCCCATACCACGCAGGCCTTCCACCTCGACGACTACAACGTCGTCAAGATCACGCGCGAGGCCTTCAGCACCTCGACGATCCACTCCGTGCCCGTGACCCCCAAGATCATCCAGTTGGAGATGGACCTCCAGGAGATCGAGCTCGGCGGCTACGAGCACTTCATGCTCAAGGAGATCCACGAGCAGCCCGCCGCAATCCGGAACTCCTGCCGCGGCCGCTTCGACATCACCGAGGGCCGCGTCATCCTCGGCGGCCTCTCCACCTTCGCCAAGGAACTCACCCGCGCCAAGCGGGTCATCCTCACCGCCCAGGGCACCGCGCTGCACGCCGCCATGATCGGCCGCTACCTCCTCGAGGACCTCGCCAAGGTCACCGCCCAGACGGAGTACGCCTCCGAGTTCCGCTACCGCAACCCCGTCATCGAGGACGGCACCGTCGTCATCGCCGTCAGCCAGTCCGGCGAGACGGCCGACACGCTCGCCGCGCTGCACGAGGCGAAGGAGCGGGGGGCCCTCGCCCTGGGCGTCGTCAACGTCGTCGGTTCGACCGTGGCGCGCGATACCGATGCGGGCGTCTACCTCCGCGTCGGCCCCGAGATCGGCGTCGCCTCCACCAAGGCCTTCACCGGCCAGGTCGCCGTGCTCACGATGATCGCCCTGTTCATGGCGCGCCGGCGCCTCATGTCGGCCGGCGATACCTCCGAACTGCTCAAGGAACTCGACCGAGTCCCCGAGAAGATCGAGCGCATCCTCGAGCAGGCCCAGCGCATCCGCAAGGTCACCGAGAAGTACGTCGACCGCGAGAACTGGCTCTTCCTCGGCCGCGGCTACAACTACCCAACCGCCCTCGAGGGCGCCCTCAAGCTCAAGGAAATCTCCTACATCCACGCCGAGGGCATGCCCGCCGCCGAGATGAAGCACGGCCCCATCGCCCTCATCAACGAGGGCCTCCCCGCCGTCTTCATCGCCAACAAGGGCCGCCAGTACGAGAAGGTCATGTCCAACATCGCCGAGGTCCGCAGCCGCGGCGGCCACGTCATCGCCGTCGCCACCGAGGGCGACGAGCACATCGCCGCCGTCGCCCAGGATGTCCTCTACGTCCCCGACGTCCCCGAGCCCTTGAGCCCCATGCTCACCGTCATCCCCCTCCAGCTCATGGCCTACTACGCCGCCCTCCTCCGCGGCCACGACGTCGACAAGCCCCGCAACCTCGCCAAGAGCGTGACGGTGGAGTGATTCCGGTCCTGCGGCGGACCGTCTACGCGATTCCCGCCGTCGCCACCAGCGCCACCGGCACATCCATCGGCAGCCGCTCTACGCCCATCAGCGACCTTGAGTGCTTCCCCACGCCCTCACCCAGCGCGTGCAGCATCAACTTCGATGCCCCATCCAGCACCTTCGCCCAATCGCCCCACCCATCGACCGTCTGCATCATCCCCTGGATGTGAGCGATCCCCGCCACGCGCTCAAACCCCACGGCGCGGTCGAGTTGCGCCAGCACATTGAGCGCGCACAGTCTCGCCGCGAGCACCCCATCCTCCGTTGTTACCTCGCGCCCCAGCCGACCGGTCCACCGCGCCCGCCCGCCCTCGACCGGAAACTGGATCGCCACGTACGCCATGTGCCCGACCACCCGCACCGCCTCGTACGCCCCGCCAGGTCGCGGCGGCTCCGGCAGGGTCAGGCCCAGTTCCGCAAGGTTGGCGCTCACCTCGGCTTTGGTCGGCATCCCCTCACTCTAGAGGTTCCGAACACCAACGCGCGTCCGGTGGTTTCCAACCGCATCCCAACCGCGAACGCATAACATCGTTCTGGACGCCGAGCAGCCACCGGCAAGTCGGGCGACCGCGGCACGGGCAGACCGAGTCCCGCGCTTGCGAACAGATCCGCCCTTCCGCCGGTTCACTTGAGGGGAGCACCGATGACCGACACTCCGACCACCCAGCCCGTTCGTACGCGCTCACGCTGGCGCCGTCGCCTCCTCCGCCTCGCCGCGGTGCTCGTCATCCTGCTGATCGCCCTCATCCTCTTTGCTCCCACCCTCGCCTCGTGGCTCGCCCCCGGCATCATCGAGCGATCCGTCAACGCGGGGATCCCCGGCAAGGTCACGGTGAGCACCGTCAGCGTCGGCTGGTTCTCCTCAACCCGCCTCGGCCCCATCTCTCTCGCCGACGACAAGGGCAAGCGGATCGCCGATGTCTCCGTGAACTCCCCGATCACCGTCTGGGGCCTGACCCGCACCGCCCTCTTTGGCCGATCACACATCACCCTCCCCGAGATCGTCATCGCCGGCTCCGCCGATGTCGTGCGCAACCCCGACGGCTCCACCAACATCGAGCGTGCCCTGGGTCAGGCCCCGGCCAAGCCCTCTCCATCGCCCGCCCCGTCCCCGGCTCCCTCCAAGCCCGCGCCGGCATCCTCCCCGGTTGAGACCGCCAAGGCCTCGCTCCGGCTCGACAGCCTCAACTTCACCTTCACCGATCTCTCCGCCCCCGCTGACGCCCCCGTCCACAAGGGGCTTGCGCTCAAGGACTTCGGCGGCCCGGTCGCGGTGGACTACCGCGCCGGCTCCAATGGCAAGCTCAACCTCAAGTCCGATCTCTCCGGCGCCTTCTCCGGCGGCGGTGTGCCTGCCACCGCCGAGAAGCAGAAGATCAAGACCGACATCGCCCTCGACCTCAGCCCCTCCGGCGTTCCCATCGCCGGATCCGCGGATGTGGATATCTCCAACGTCCCCGCCGCGCTCATCGATGTCCTCGCCGATCTCGGCGGCACGCTCTCACCATCCATCGGCCCCATGGTCGATCTCAAGATCACCGCATCGGGCAGCCTCGACAAGGCCAACGCCGCGGCGACGCTCACCGCCGCTTCCGCTGGCATCGACCTCGCCGCCGACTACAACGGCTCCCGCCTCATCCTGAGCAAACCCGCCCGCATCTGGACCAAGTCCACGCGGTTCCTCTCCGGCGTCCGCGCCCTGCGCCCCTCGCTCGACAAGGCCGGCGCCTCGGTCCAGCTCGATCAGGCCCCCGGCATCGATCTCACCATCTCCCGCCTCGACCTGCCGCTGCCCAAGGACATCATCTCCGGCGCCAAGCCCGCCGCCCCCGCATCTCTCGATCTCCGCCTCGCCGTCATCTCCGCGTCGATGAAGGTCGATGCGATGTCGGGCAAGGTCGCCGCGGCGCCCCCAGGCCCCGATGGCTCCCTGCCGCCCGCGGCCTGGAGCGCCCTCAAGACCGACCCCATCGAACTGGTCATCGACTCGGCCGACCTCAACCAGGGCATCGACGTCATCGGCAAGACCGCCGCGACCATCGACTCCAAGCCCGCAGGCACCCTCTCGATCAAGGCCCACGCCGCGGGCGTCCTCGACGCCTCCGGCAACCCCACGGCCGGCCTCCCCACCAACCTCAACGCCAACATCAGCCTCGCCGGCGCCGCCACCGCCATCCTTCAGCCCATCGTCGCCGGCCTCGATTTGCCCATCAACCTCGCCGAGGACCTCGGCCCGACCGTCGACGCCAAGCTCACGGCCTCCGCCTCCGGCTCCGCCGGCAAGGGCGGCCTTCCGCCCATCGATGCCGCGCTCTCCCTCCAATCCGACAACGCCAACGCGAACGCCGCTGTCCGTCTCGAGGACCAGGTCGTCAAGACCCGCGGCGACGCCATAACGCTGAGCATCCGTTCCGCCGGGCCGCTCGTCCGTCGCTTCCTGGCGCGCGGCGCCCAGCCCGCGCCGGAGGTCACGGGCCCCTTCGGTCTCGAACTGACCGTCAAGGACCTCGCCGCCCCCATCGACGATCGCGCGAGCAACCCCGCCGCCATCGCCGCCGCCGTCGGCCTCAAGGTGACGGACGTCTCCTTCCGCCCCGCCGCGGCCGCCGCGCCCTCCACACCGCTCCCCACCAACGCCCCCGGCGGTGCCGTGCGCCGCATCGGCCCCATCCACCTCACGCAGGCCCTCACCACCGTCTCGCTCCCAGGCAACGGCGACGGCCCCAAGCTGACGCTGAACGCCTCGATGGACCACGAGTCCAAGCCCTTCACCGCCGAGGCAGACCTCGCGCTCCCCACGTTCTTCAAGCACTGGCCGATCGAGAACGGCGACACCGTTGCCATGGTCCGCTCCGTCAACGGCATGCGGCCCGCGGGGACCATCAAGGTCGACAAACTCCCCGGCACCCTCGCGCAGTTCGCGCCCGTCCTCTCGCCCCCGGCGATCCCGCCCGCGCCCGACGACCTCAACGCCCAGATCATGGAGCTCGTCCGCGCCGCCGCGGCCCACCCGACGGACCTCGTAGTCCGCATCGTCCAGCCCAACCCGCCCTCCGGCCCCGCGCAGACCAACATCACGCTCCAGACCACCGGCGTCGCCGTCAGCACCGTCATCGACGCGTTCCTCACCAACGACCGGGCCGTCCTTCTCAAGCTCTGGGCCACGACCGGCATCCCCTCGGGCGACGTCCAGCCGGTGCTCACCGCCCTCTCCCCCGCCGGCGGTCCACCGATGCGCCTCCGCGATTCGCTCGCCGCGACGCTCACCGTCGGCACGCTCTCCGCCCCCTGGAAGCCCGGCGCCGCGGTCCCGGTCGACCTCACCGGCGGCACCATCGATGCGACGCTGGAGACCAAGGCCATCTCGCTGGACAACGTGATCATCTCCGGCTCGCCGCGCTCCTTCGGCGTTGCGCAGACCACGGTCCACGCCACCGCCCCCGCCGCCGCGATCCTCGGCGAGATGACCGGGCGCGCCAAGGCCACCCTCGCCACCGTCCTCTCCAACCTCTCCGGTCCCCAGACGGGCGCCATCGCCACAGTCACCGCGGACGCCGACGTGCAGCTCGACAAGCCCGGCGCGCCCACGCTCACCGCCGCCCTCAAGAACCTCAACGCCGCCGTCCTCGACTCGCTGCTCGGCACCGGCGGCGACGTGGTCGGCGCGCTGGGCAACTCCGGCCAGGTCGCCCTCAAGGTCACGCCCGCTCCCAACGACATCCTCACTATCGAGGCCACCGCCGACGCCCCGCGCCTCAAGTCCACCCCGATCCGCCTGACCATGACCCCCGACACCATCGCCAGCGGCGGCGATACCAAGGTCACCTGGACCCCTGACCCCGCGTGGCTCTCCACCCGGTTGTTCCCGCCC
Source organism: Phycisphaeraceae bacterium (assembly GCA_019636655.1). Lineage (NCBI taxonomy): Bacteria > Pseudomonadati > Planctomycetota > Phycisphaerae > Phycisphaerales > Phycisphaeraceae > Phycisphaeraceae bacterium. Next base: position 34,214 of record JAHBXB010000004.1, read on the forward strand.
GTCGAGGGTGACGCCCCCGCCGACAAGGCGCGGCTCGACACCACCAAGCCCGTGTCGTTCGACCTTTCTCTTGGCCGCATCATCCTCTCGCGTCCCAAGTCCGAGGGCGAGAAGCAACTGCAGGGCCCCTTCAAGCCCGGCGTCTTCCTCGCCGGCGGCGTCCTCACCTCGCCCAGCATCACCGTCATCCCCGGCGAGGGCCGGCCGGCGCTCACCGCCCAGGACATCCGCGCTTCCATGTGGATGGAGGCCGCCAAGCCCGGCATCCTCAGCGCCGACCTCCGCATCAAGTCCGTCCTCGATGCCGCCACCGGCGAGGGCAGCCAGCCCTCCGCGCTCACCTGCAGCCTCGCCAACTACGCCGACGCTCGAGGCGTCCTTACCCCCGACGCCGCCACCATCGACGCCCGCGGCGACGTCCGCAAGTTCCCCTCCCCGCTGCTCGATGCGCTCGCCCACCAGGGCGGCCTGCTCACCGCCGCCCTCGGCCCGGTCGTCTCACTCACCCTGCAGGCCGACAAGGCCTCCAAGACCGGCGGCGTGATCAAGGCCACCGCCACGAGCGAGCGGGCCACCGTCACCCTCGGCGGCTCCATCACCGACGCCACCTTCGTCCAGCAGCAGCCCGTCGAACTCAAACTCTCCGAGATCACCGAGGCCCTCACCAGGGAACTCGCAGGCTCCCTCCCCGTCATCGGCACCCTGCAGAAGTCCAAGGAAGACGCCCCCGCCGTCATCCGCACCGAGGGTCTCACCGTCCCCCTCGACAAGGACCTCTCCAAACTCAACGGCGTCATCTCCGTCGACCCGGGCACCGCGAGCTTCGCCACCAGCGGCGCCTTCCAGCGCATCCTCAAGTTCGTCGGCCAGAAGCAGGCCGGCGTCATCGGCCAGCGACTCAACCCCTTTGTCGTCCGCGCCCAGCAGGGGAACCTCAACTACGACCGCTTCCAGATCCCCCTCGGCGAGTACACCGTCGAGACCACCGGCCAGGTCAACCTCGTGAACCGCACCATCAACATCGTGACCTACGCCCCCTTCTTCGCCCTCACCGACGAGGCCGCCGGCGCCTTCAACACCAACATCGCCGGCACGCTCGGCAAGATCATCCCCGGCAACGCCATCGACCGCCTCACCATGATCCCCATCCGCACCAGCGGCTCGCTCGACAACCCCAAGACCGAGGTCGACGTCAAGCAGTTCTTCGAGGAGTCGGGCAAGAACCTCCTCAGCGCCCCGGGCAACCTGCTCGAGGGGATCGGCAACCTCATCGATCCCAAGAAGAAGAAGGACAACCCCTGACCCGCAGTCCCCGCCTCACCCCTCCAGCACGAACCGCCTCTCCGCGTACAGCCGCTCGATCCGCTCCAGGTTCACGTCTCCCGCCGGCAGCCGCTCCGCGAGAGCCACCAGCAGGTCCACCATCCCCTCGAAGTCTGAGAGCGACACGAACTCCCGCGCCGCCCGCGCCGGCCCCAGACGCTCCCGGTCGTACGTCTCATCCTGCAGCTCAGCCAGATGCGGCATGTTGTGGTAGTTGCCCAGCGGCAGGCACAGGCACGTCGCCGCGTACCCGTACGCCACGAACACCGACGCCTCGCACGCCCCGCCCGCCATCAGTTTCCGCTGCCACGCCCGCGTCCCCGCCCCGCATTGGCGCGACGCCGTCTGCGACGCCGCCGGCGTGGCGGGCCTCGCGAACACCTCCTCCGCCCGCTTCGCGCACGCCGATGTCAGCCACGGCGTGAACACGCTCATCCGGTCGCCCACCCGCACGATCGGCCCGCCGCCGATCGGCGAGTCCGCGAACGATCGCGAGTTCTCCAGCGCGATCACCCGCGAATCCCGCGGCATCGTCCCCGCCTTGCACGCCGCGATCGCCCCCACGAACCCGATCTCCTCCGCCCGCGTCAGCAGCAGCCGGACATCCTGCTCCAGCCGCGCCCCCTCGCGCAGCCGCCGCACCAACACGTCCATCATCCCCAGCGCCGCGGCGACCGCCGCCAGGTCATCGCACGCGTGCGTGTGGATGCACCCGTCCACGATCTCCGCAGGCGGCAGCGCCCACGTGCCCACGTCGCCCACCCCAGCGCCGTCCATCGCCCCCGCCACGTCCTCATCAAGTTCCGCGAGGTAGCACTTGTACGCCCCCGTCGGGCTCGTCGTCGGCCCGGTGATCGTCGCCCCCAGCCGCTCGCCCCCCTCGGTGTGCACCACGATCCGCGCCCCCGCCTCGAAGAACACCTCCATCACCCCGCCGCGGAACGACACCTCCAGCGTCCCCGGCCCCACGATCCGCTCGACCACGAACGCCGGATGGTCCAAGTGCCCCGTGACGTAGATCGGCGCCCCCGCTTCCCCGTCCTTTTCGCGGCGCCCGGCGAACTCCACCGTCAGGTTCCCCGCCTCATCCTCGCCGAGCACCAGCTCCGGCCGCTCCCGCACCCAGCCCCGCACCCACTCGATCACCCGCCCCTCCCGCCCCGCCGCCGTCGGCACCTGCGTCAACTCGGTCAGCCACGCCACATGCTCATCGCGCCACACCGGCCGCTCTGCTGGGGTCTCGCTGCTCATGGCCCGATCGTATGTTCAGTTCACCCGCCGCCAGCCCCGCCGCGTCTCACGCCTCCCCGCGGTCTGCGCGCCGCACGCGCCGCTCCGGCATGCTCCACCCCGTCTCGCGCATGTAGATCGCCTCCAGGTCCGCCACGATCTCCCGCGCCGACATCCCGCGCTTCCCGTACTCGATCACCGGCAGAAACCGCACGCGCGACCGGCTGAACGTCAGCAGGCTCCCCCACGCCGTCTTCGCCGGGGGCGTCCCGTCGATGATCACCGGTAGCACCGACGCCCCCGTCCGCTTCACCAGCAGCCCCACCCCCGGCAGGAACGGCATCAGCCTACCCCGCGGCCGCTCGATCGCCCCTTCCGGAAACAGCCCGAGCACGCCCCCGCTCTCAAGGTGCCGCATCGCCTCGCGCGCCGAGAGCGCATCGCCCGATGGTTCGTTCGCCGGCCCCCCGACCCGCCCCACCGGGATCACCTCCACCCACGTCCACACGAACGCCAGTTCCGGCAGAATCATGTCCCGCGCCATCATCCATCGGATGAAGAACCGGCACTGCGACTGCACCAGCAGCGGATCCACCCCCGCCGTGTGGTTCGCCACCACCACCAGCCCGCCCGTCGACCCCGGCCCATTCGGCACGCGATACCCGTGCTCGGCCCGCGGTACATGCTCCAGCCCCTCCACGCGCAGCCGGTGCACGAGGCGCGAGTGCAGCCTGATCAGCGCAAAGCCGACCGCCGTCTCCACGTCGCCGCGCGGACTGTGCCGCATCAGCCAGCACGCCGTAGCGAACGCCAGCCACACCCCCGCTCCGACCCCGGACCAGATGAGCCAGCCGTCACCCATGCAGGCCGGATGTTAGCACTCGCAAACTCAAAGGGAAGGGCGAGTAGCGGCGAACTCTCGCTTCGAACGCTGTAATCTGGAGCGAAGAAGAGGGAGTCAACTTGCACTTTGGCGGTCAGGTACGTATTCTGTCAGGAATGGGCAATAAGGCCACACGCAAGTTGACGACTCCTGAGAAGGCCGCTGCACCCACCGCGGCCAAGCCTGCTCCCGCTGTAACGCACGGCCGCCCCTCGGCGCTGCTCGATACCCGCGTCATCTATTGCGGCGACAACCTGGAACAACTCGCGAAACTCCCCGACACCTGCATCGACCTGATCTACATCGACCCGCCTTTCAACTCAAACCGCAACTACGAAGTCTTCTGGGGCGAAACCAAGGAGAAGCGATCCTTCGAGGACCGGCACGCCAGCACGCAGGCGTACATCGACTACATGCGGCCGCGCTGCGTCGAACTCGCACGCGTCCTCAAAAGGACCGGTTCGTTCTACTACCACTGCGACTGGCACGCCTCGCACTACGTCAAGGTGATGTTGGACCAGCTATTCGGGGAAACCAACTTTCACAACGAAATCGTTTGGAAGCGTAACACTGCCCACTCCAACGCGAAACAAGGCGCAAAGGAATATGGACATGTTCACGACGTTCTATTCTATTATACAGGAGGCGCTGAGAATTGGACTTTCAATACACAGTATGTTCGGTACAGTGACGAGTACATCGAAAGTCACTATCGCTACATCGAAGAAGGGACAGGACGGCGTTACCGCAAGGGCGACCTGACCGCCAACAAGGGCGGTGGCGATACCGAGTATGAATGGACCGGGCCAAATGGGCGTAAGGTCAGGCCTTACGCTGGTCGCTACTGGGCGTACTCGAAGTCCAAGATGCTGGACTTTGAGAGGCAGGGGCGGCTCGTGTACACGTCAACGGGGATGCCAGAGTACAAGCGGTATTTGGACGAGATGCCCGGTCAAGCCCTTGGCGATGTCTGGGATGACATCGACCCGATCAACTCACAGGCGCAGGAGCGATTGGGTTACCCGACACAGAAACCCCTCGCTTTGCTCGATCGGATCATTCAGACTCACAGCAACCCCAACGACATTGTCCTCGACGCGTTCTGCGGATGCGGTACTGCCCTCGTTGCGGCTCAGATCCTCGGAAGGCAGTGGATTGGGATTGATATTTCGCCCACCGCCTGCCGAGTTATGGCCAAACGCCTCCGCGATGTCTGTAGGATGCGAGAGAGCGAACCTGGCCACCGAGCCCACGACCCCAACTCCTTCATCGTCCGCGATCTGCCGTGGACGATCGACAAGCTCAAGGCCATCCCCCCATTTGAGTTCGAAAACTGGGCTGTGATCGGCCTCGGTGGCATTCCAAACAAAGTACAGGTTGGCGACATGGGCATCGACGGTCGCATCTTTCCGGTTGGCACCAAGCCCTCAGACGCCAACAGTATGTTCGCGGGTGACTGGTTCCCCATCCAGGTCAAGCAGATAGAGCGCGTCGGTCGCCCCGATATCGACGCGTTCGAGGCCGTTATGGAACGCGAGGACCGGCAGCGCGGGTTCTTCGTTGCGTTCTCCTTCTCCTCCGACGCAGCATCCGAATGCGCTGCTTACCACAAACGGTCAGGTCGTATTATTAAGCTCATTACTGTGCAGGAAATCCTCGACCGCGACCACGTGCAGAAGATGTGAGCCGACATGGATTATCCGCCGGTTCCAGAGGAGTCCAAAGGAAGGATCGATGCCGTTGGCAAGCTGCTGGCGTCAGATACCGAGTACATCGGTGGGATTGAGTATGCAAGACAACTGGTTTCTCAATGGCGCGGGGCACACCTGTTTCCGCTTCGTGCGATCGCCGACGATCTCAATCACAGGCTTGCTCGACTAGGCATTGAGGCGATCGTATCTCTTCGACTCAAGCGATTGTTCCGAATACGCGATAAGCTCCGACAATTCGACGAAATGAGACTGACGCGTATGCAGGACGTTGGCGCTCTCCGAGCGGTTGTTTCCGGCGTTGCTGACGTTCGTCGACTCGAACAGGATTACATTTTTAACCCATCAACACCCTGCTCGGATATCGTTCGCGTGGACGACTACATCGCATCGCCTAAGCCGAGTGGATACCGCAGCCTTCATATCGTGTTTAGGTACCACGACAAAGTGCCATCTCGCTACGACGGAATGCGAATTGAACTTCAGGTGCGGACTTCGTCTCAGCACCTATGGGCCTCAGCCGTAGAGGTCACTGGTCTTTGGACAGGCTCGCAGTTGAAGTATGACGAGGGCGATCCTGCGTGGGGTGAGTTCTTCCAATTCGCCGCCGAAGCGATCGCCCGTCGCGAGGGATGCGATCGTTCGGCGAAATTCTCCGGAGATGACGACAGTGTAATCCTGGATAAGTTGCGGAACGCAGAGCGATCGGTCGGTGCGATTGATCGCTTGCGATCACCACTCTGTACGGTGTCTGATGCCCACGTCAACGTCGACACCGACCATGCCCGGGGGAAAGAGATAGTCCTCCTAGAACTAAGCATGGAGCCGCTCGATTTGCGAAGTACGATCTATAAGGAAGAAGAATACACGCAAGCTCTTCAGGCATACGCCGATGCGGAGCAGCGACAGACACTTGCCGAGGACAATACTTCTGTTGTGCTTGTTAACGTGAACTCAGTGATCAGTCTTCGTGATGCATACCCAACATTTTTCCTTGATACCTCACGCTATGCCGACTTAATTGACAATATAATGAATACTGATTGGTAAGTACATCGGGGAGCTTGCCCCGTTCGGCCCTGGCGAGGCAGGTCGATGGTACTTGCAAGAGTGATACTCCGAGCCTCAGGCGATGGGTGCCTAGCTATCATCCCCCATGTCTGATCTCTGGGCGAGCAAACGAAAAGAGGCCGTCCGCAAGGTCGAGCCCCTCGCCGTCCGCATGCGGCCCCGCACCTTCGACGAGGTCGCCGGTCAGCGCCACATCCTGGCCCCGGGCAAGCTCCTCCGCCGGATGCTCGATGCCGACGCCCTCACCAGCCTGATCCTCTTCGGCCCCCCGGGCACCGGCAAGACCACCCTCGCCGAGGTCATCGCCGCCCACACCAACCGCCACTTCGAACGCGAGAACGCCGCCGGCGTCGGCGTCGCCCGCATCCGCGAGATCATCCAGAACGCCGCCGAGCGCCTCGCCAACTCCGGCCGCCGCACCGTCCTGTTCCTCGACGAGATCCACCGCTTCTCCCGCGCTCAGCAGGATGTTCTCCTCGGCGACGTCGAACGTGGCCTCATCACCCTCATCGGCGCCACCACCGAGAACCCCCTCTTCTCCGTCAACTCTGCCCTCGTCTCCCGTTCCACCCTCCTCCGCCTCGAGCCCCTTTCCGAAGACGACGTCATCGCCCTCCTCCGCCGCGCCATCGCCGACCCGGTCCGCGGCTACGGCTCCACGCCCATCACCGTCACCGACGATGCCCTCCGCGTCTGGGCCATCAAGAGCGACGGCGACGCCCGTCGCGCCCTCACCGCCCTCGAAGTCGCCGTGCTCTCACAGGGCAAGGGCGGCGACCCGAGCCACCTCCTCATCGACCGCGCCGCCGCCGAGGAGTCCATCCAGCAGAAGGCCGCCGTCTACTCCGGCTCCGGCGATGAGCACTACGACTCCATCTCCGCCATGATCAAGTCCGTCCGCGGCAGCGACCCCGACGCCGCCGTCTACTGGATCGCCCGCATGCTCGACGCCGGCGAGGACCCGCGCTTCATCTGCCGCCGCCTCGCCATCCTCGCCAGCGAAGACATCGGCAACGCCGACCCCCGCGCCATCATGGTCGCCGCCTCCTGCTGGGAACTCGTCGAACGTATCGGCATGCCCGAGGCCCGCATCACCATCTCCCAGACCGCCATCTATCTCGCCCTCGCCCCCAAGAGCAACGCCTCCTACCTCGCCATCGACGAGGCAATGCAGGACGTCAAGGAGGGCCGCACCATCCCCGTTCCCGTCTTCCTCAAGGACGGCAACGTCCGCAAGCCCATCACGATGAGCGAGGGCGGCGGCGAGGCCCTCGGCGCCCAGTCCGGCGCCGGCCAGACCTACGTCTACACCCATGACGTCGCCCCCACCGCCGGAGTCGGCGGCGTCTCCGGCCAGGACTACCTCGGCGTTGACCGCGAGTACTACCGCCCGACCACCCTCGGGGCCGAGAAACTCCTGAAAGAGCGGCTCGAAGCGATCAAGGCCGCCCGCCGCGGAACGCCGTGAACCCGCCCGAGCCCTCTCGCGGGCGACGCTAAACTCCGGCCGATTCCCCCCGCCGGGAATCCCGACCCGGAGACCCCTCCTTGGACGACATGCTCGCGGTTCAGATTGGTGTGCCCCTCCTGCTCGTTGCCTGCCTCCTCGCCTCCGTCGAGATCGGCTACCGCGTCGGCCGCCGCCGCCTCCGCGGCTCGGACTCGGTCAAGGTCTTCGAGACCGGCGCCATCCAGGGCGCGATGCTCGGGCTCCTGGGCCTGCTCCTGGGCTTCAGTTTCGCCGGCGCCGCCGGGCGGTTCATCGAGCGGCAGGACCTCATCAGCCGCGAGGCCAACGCCATCGGCACCGCCTACCTCCGCTCCGACCTGCTCGATGAGACCCACGGCGCCGCCCTCCGCGCCGCCCTCGCCGCCTACGTCGACCACCGCGTCGTCACCTCGCGATCCCTCCAGCGCGGCCTCACCACCCAGGCCGCAGCCGAGATCGCCGAGTTCCACCGCCGCCTCTGGCGCGCGGCCCGCGCCGGCGTCGAGGCTCGCCCGCCGACGATGGTCCTCGTCATCGGCTCGGTCAACGAGGTCATCGACCTCCACGCCGCGCGCATCGCGGCCGGACGCAAGCACCTCCCCGCCCTCGTGCTCGCCCTGCTCCTGTGCTGCTCCATCCTCTCTCTCGGCGTCATGGGCTACGCCGGCGCCCTCTCCAGGCACCGCAACACGACGATGACCTCCGTGATCGCCATCCTCATCGGCGCCGCCCTCTGGACCACCATCGACCTCGATTGGTCCCGCATTGGCCTCATCCGCGTCTCCGACTCCGCCCTCGTCGAACTCCAGGGCGCCATCTCGGATCAGGAGAAGACCGCCTCCCACACGCCCGCCTGATCCACCCGCCGCCGCGCCCGGCGCCTTCCCATACCCTCCACGCATGGCCGCCCGCCTCACCTCCACGCGCCGCCTCGCACGCTTCGCCGCGATCCTCATCCTCCTCGGCCTCGCCACCACCGTCCTCCTCGCCTGGCTTCCCTCCCTCTTCCCAATCTCCGGCGCCGTCGAGTCCCGCATGAGCGTCGATCCCGACCGCCGCGCCGACTACGTCTGGGTCGTCCTCGAAGACTCCGGCGTCTGGTACTCCAGCTTCACCCACGGCCGCTACCGGCGCGAGTCCCTCTCCGCCGCCACCCCGGAACTCGATCCCGCCTCCATCCCCGCCTGGGTCGCCCCGCGACCGGAATCCGGCGCCCGCGCCACCGTCGCCTTCGGCCTCCCCTTCCGCTCCCTCAAGTGGGTCAGCGAACGCGGCCAGCCCAATGCCCTCAACCTCCCCGGCCTCGGCGCACTCCCCTGGGTCCCCATTTGGCCCGGCCTGCTCGCCGACACCGCTCTCTGGTCCATCGCCTTCGCCGCCCTTGTCGCCCTCGTCCACCTCCCCGCCCGCTGGCTCCGCCGAAGCCGCGGCCGCTGCCCTCGCTGCGGCCACGACCTGCGCGGGGCCGGGAGCTCGGTGTCGGGATGCTCCGCATGCGGATGGAATATGGAGGCGCGGCGCACGAAGTGAGCCGCCACCGAATCACTCCCGCCTGGGCTTTGGCACGACCATCGCCAGGTCGCCCTCCACGAGAACCCCCTTCTCCATGCCCATCTGCTTGAGGGGCCAGAGTTGCTCGGTCAGCGCGTCTCGAATGGCCGTGCCGCGCATGGACGGGCGGGCGTTTGATAACTCCCGTTGCGTTCGTGCCTCAACGCGAGCGGCGTACGAGAGGATCGATTGGCGTGCCAACTCCTTGGACACGCCGAGCTCCACGGCGCGACCCAGAGCCCAGGCCCGGTACGCCGGCGGCCGGTCCCCGTCTTCCAGGGCCCAGTTGAGCAGGGTTTCGCTGCCCTGCTGCGCGCGGATCAATGACGCCGCCTCGTGCAAACGCCATGCAAGATCCTTGGACCCGGCGTTCTCCGCCCGCGCCAGGCCGATCTCGATCGCAGCAAGTGACCCGGCATCTCCCCGCTGCGCCAGCGCCTGGACCTGGCCGATCGGAAACTCACGGAGATCGACGATGTTGGCGGCCGCGGACACCTCTGATCGCAACGCACCGAGCTCCGGCGCCTGGAGCGCATCGGCGATGCACCACCCGATGAGATCCCGGTGGCCTCCGTGCCGGCGGACGAATGCCATCGCTGCCCGGCTCCTCGCGCCCGCATCGACGGGCCACGAGCAAAGCCGCTCCGCAACCCCCGGCAATGCATCGATCGACAGCCACGACGAAACACTGACCTTGCACAAGAGTTTCCACGAGGCGTCCGACACGCTCGGTGCCTGAAGCCGCGGGCAGTCAGCGAGCCGATAGAGCGCAACTTCCAGGCACACCGCAAGATCCCCGCGATTCCCGTCCTCTGCGACTTCCGCGGAAGCCCACTCCGCGGCGAGGTCAACAAGCCGACGCAGGTCCGCTTCGGGCGCGAGCCTGCAGAGTTCGCTCGCCAGCGACGTGCGAACAAGCGGATCGGCATCCCGAGCCGCGATCAGGGTCAGGACTTCTCCCCATGGCACGGCGTGCCCCTGTGAGTTCGCAGTCCGAATCGAACTCAGCAGCAAGTCAAGGGAATCCAGATCCACCTTCCCCGGAGCCTGCATAGCCCGGGTCAACTGGGATGACAGCTTCTCCTGAGTCTGGCCGTGACAATCCGAGCACGCGCCAAGCAGCACAAGGCAGGCGAGAGCCGAAAGCCCAACGGGCCGAAGGCTCCGGCAATGGATCGCGCCAAACCTGGCAAACGCGGAGGGTTGATGAGCCCGTTGCATCGGCGGTGCCTCGATATGACCGACCTCCGAATAAGGTACCGGGTCAGTCGAAAGATCGGTTTCGCTGCCCAGGCCGCCGGAGCAAGGGCCGATGAAGTAAGTTCAAATCCCGCCAATACTTGCGCTCCGCGATCAGCCCGCGTAGTGTGGACTCGAATCTCTGGCCCCGCCACCCCATCCCGGTCGATCTCCCAGTTGGGATGTCCCACGTCATGACCGACATCGATGCGGAAAAGCAGGCCCTCCGCCGCACGGTCAAGGCCCACCTCACGGCCATGGACCGCGCCGACCACGCCTCCCGCTCCGCGCGCATCGGCGCCCACATCGTCAACTCCGCCGCATTCCACGCCGCCCGCCTGGTCATGGCCTTTGATCCTCTTGGCGTCGAAGAGGTTGACCCCGCCGACCCGCCCGGCCCCAAGGGCATCCCCACCGGCGCCGCCTGGGAGCCCGACATCCGCCCCGTTCTGCGGGCCTGCCTCAAACTCGGCAAGAACCTCGCCATCCCCCGCGTCGACTTCGGCCGCCTCGCCCCCTCCCGCGCCTCCACCCCCGGTGGCGACCCCACCCTCACCCCCGTCCTCATCTCCGACCTCGACAAAGACCTCGTTCCCGTCGAGCGCGCCCCCAAGGGCGTCAAGGGCCTCCGCCACCCCCGCCCCAGGCTCCCCGAGGCCGATCTCAACCGGATCGACCTGGTCATCGTCCCCGGCCTGGCCTTCGACCGCGACGGCAACCGCCTCGGCCGCGGCGCCGGCTTCTACGACCGCTTCCTCGCCCGCCGCGAACTCATCGACTTCGGCACGACCACCTTCGGCATCACCTTCTGCCTCGGGCTGGTCGCCGCCGTCCCGCACACCAGCCGGGACATCCCCGTGGACGCGGTGATCACCGAAACCGGCGCGATCACCACCAAGCCCCAATAGCCCCAGAATGCCCCTCCCGACCCCCGCGCCGCCGTCGCGCCGGACTTTCGCCGACAGTTTGTCCCCACGGGCACACACCGGCCGATATCAACGGTTTTGCCGCTAGACTAACGGGCCACGGAGGGCTCTACGCATGACGCTCGCTTCGCAGTCGGTTCGTCCTGTTCGCACCGCCGGTCCCGGCACCAACAACACCCCGCCCCGCGGCCGCCCGTGGTGGGCCCGCGCCCGAACCCCTCGTCAGAACGCCGTCCTCGCCGGCGCCGGCCTCCTCGGTGTGCTGGCGATCGTGATCGGCGTCAAACTCACCTCCGGTGGCACGCCCAAGAGCGTCGAGGCCGGCACCTCGCCCGGCTCGCTCTCGGTCTCCGACACCGCCTCCAAGCCCATCTCGTCACCCCCCGCGACCAGTTCGTTGGTCCGCCGCACCCCCAACGCCCAGCCCCAGCCGCCCGTCACCCCCCCGGTGGTGATGGACACCGCCGGACGCCCGGCCACCGGCACGACCCCCGGCGATTCCGCCCCCGCCGCCGCCGCAACGCCCCTCGCGACGCCGGCCGATTCCGCTCCCGCCCCCGCGGCGGCGATCCCCTCCCCAGCGGCTACCGAGCTGGCAAGCGAGATCCAGCAGACCATCACCGCCGCCGAGCGCGCCCGCCAGGACGGCAAGTACCTCGAGGCCCGCATCCTCCTCAACAAGGCCCTCGTCGACCCCCGCACGGCCGACTCCGAGAAGGAGGCCCTCCGCTCCTGGATGGCCGAGATCAACGAGAGCCTCGTCTTCTCCCCCGCCGTTACCAAGGGCGACCCGCTGACCGACACCTACGTCGTCCAGAGCGGCGACTCCCTCGTCCGCATCGCCGCCCGCCAGGGGCTCGGCGTTGACTACCGCTTCATCCAGCGCATCAACAAGATGTCCGATCCCGGCCGCCTCCAGGTCGGCCAGAAACTCAAGGTCGTCCGCGGCCCGTTCCACGTCGTGGTCGACAAGTCCGCCTTCCGCATGGACGTCTGGGCCGGTTCGCCCCCGTCCCCCGGTAGCCTCGCCAGCCCGTCGAGCCCCGACGGCGTCGAGCCGGATTGGGTCTACATCCGCTCGTTCAAGGTCGGCCTGGGCGAGCACGGCCTTACACCCGTCGGCGCCTTCATCGTCAAGCCCCGCAGCAAACTGGTGAACCCGCCCTGGATCAACCCTCGTACCGGCCAGAAGTTCGCCGCCGACGACCCCGCCAACCCAATCGGCGAGCGCTGGATGGGCCTCGAGGGCGTCGACGAGGCGACGCGCACCGCCGTCGGCTACGGCATCCACGGCACCATCGACCCGTCGAGCATCGGCAAGGAGCAGTCCATGGGCTGCGTCCGCATGGGCTCGAACGACGTCGACATCGTCTGGGAGATGCTGCAGGAAGGCGTCAGCGTCGTCCGCATCGTCCCGTAGCGCCGGCGTTTCACACGCGGTCCGCCCTGTACCCCTGCGCGATCGGCATCCGCCGACCCGATCCGAACGCCACGCCCGTCACCTTCAGCCCGGGCGCCACCTGCTTGCGCTTGTACTCGCTGAGGTCGATCATCCGCAGCACGCGAGAGACCACCGCCGGGTCAAACCCAGTCTCCCGGATGATCCGCGCCGCCGACTCCCGCCGCTCGATGTACCGCTCGATGATCTGGTCGAGCACCTCGTAGGGCGGCAGGCTGTCCTGGTCGGTCTGGTTCGGCCGCAACTCCGCCGACGGAGGCTTGCTGATCGACGCGGGCGGGATCGGCGGCACGCTCAGCCCCGCGATCCCCAGCCTCGCAGGGTTCTGGTTCATCCACCGCGCCAGGCGGTACACCCACTGCTTCCCCACGTCCGCGAGCACCGCCAGCCCGCCGTTCATGTCCCCGTAGAGCGTGCAGTACCCCACCGCGAGTTCGCTCTTGTTCCCCGTGGTCAGCAGCAGGTGCCCGAGCTTGTTCGAGAGCGACATCAGGATGGTGCCGCGGACGCGCGACTGCAGGTTCTCCTCCGCCACGCCCGCCGGCAGGCCCTCGAACGCCGGCGCCAGCGCCCCCTCGAACGCCGCGAACGGCCCCTCGATCGGCACCGACAGGTGCGAGATCCCCAGGTTCTCGACCAGCGCCGCCGCGTCGCTCACCGACCCTTCCGACGAATACCGCGACGGCATCGAGACGCCCAGCACGTTCCTCGCCCCAACCGCAGCCGCGGCGATCACGCCCGTCACCGCCGAGTCGATCCCGCCGGAAAGCCCGAGCACCGCCTGCCTGAACCCCGTCTTCCGCAGGTAGTCCCGCACGCCGAGCACGATCGCGTCGTACAGCAGTTCCTCCTCCGCCGCGCCCGTGAGCGGATCGGCCACCGCGGCCCCGCGCGAGGCCGGACCGACGGGCAGGTCGACGAAGAGCACCTCCTCGACAAACCCGCGCGCAGCGCCGATCAGCCCGCCGTCGGGCCCGAACGCCGCCGCGTGCCCGTCGAAGACCAGCTCATCGTTCCCGCCCACCTGGTTCACCGCGGCGATGTACACCCCGTGCCGGCGCGCGTGCCCCGTCAGGATCTCCCGGTGCCGGCGTCCCTTGCCCAGCACGAACGGGCTCGCCGAGGGGTTGACGATCACGCCCGCGCCGGCCTTCACCAGCGCCTCGACCGGGTCGGGACACTCGAGGTACCTCTCCGCGAATCCGACATCCTGCCCGCGCCACAGGTCCTCGCAGATCGACAGCCCGACCCGCTGACCCGCCACATCGATCACGACGGCGCGGTTACCCGGCACGAAGTAGCGGTCCTCGTCGAAGACGTCGTAGGTCGGCAGCAGCCGCTTGTCGTGGTACGCCAGCAGCTCCCCGTCGCGGTAGGCGAGCAGGCAGTTGGCGATCCCCTTCCGGTCCGAGCCCGGCCGGGCGTCCACCGGCATCGGCGCGCCGAAGACCAGCGTGATCCCCGCCGAGTGCTCCGCCCCCAGCGCCCGGGCCTGCCGCACGCAGGCATCGATGAACCCCTCTTGCAGCAGCAGGTCCTTGGGCGGGTAGCCGCACAGGCACAGTTCCGGAAAGACCGCGAGGTCCGCCCCGCCCGCGCGCGCCGAGGCGGCGAACCCCGCGATCTTCGCGGCGTTCCCGGCGAGGTCGCCGACGGTCGGGTTGATCTGGCACAGGGCGGTGCGCATTCGGGCCCGATTGTACGTTCAGCCTCCCGCGGCCGATCCCCGCGCCCCGCCGCGCCCCAGCACGAGCCGGTCGACGCGCAGCCACGCCGCGCTCGCCGCCGCGGCGACCAGCACCACCGCCGTGTCCGCCGCGCTGACGGCCAGCACCACCGCCGCGAACCCCTCGCTGTGCAGCGCGGCGAAGACGCCGGTGGCGCCCGCCTCTCGCACGCCCAGCGCCCCCGTCGGCGCCACCGCGCCGATCACGAAGTACGCGCTCGCCCCGAGCACGGCCGTGTCCAGCGACACGTCGCTCCCCACCACGCCGGCCACCACCAGGAACCGCGCCGTCTGCACCGCGATGTCCAGCAGCCGCAAACCCACCGCCGGCGCCGCCGCGCCCGGCGAGGCCAGCATTCGCAGCCCCTCGTGGCCCCGCGGCAGCAGGTGCGACACCGCCCGGCGCACCGGCGCGAAGGGCAGCGACACCGCGATCTTCTCGATCAATGCCCACCCGCCCGGCCGCAGGAACAGTCGCGACGACACGATCACGGTCGCCGTCCCGCCCGCGGCGATCCCCAGCGTCGTCGCCCACCACCCCGTCCCGAGCGACCGCTCGTGCGGGAACGCCATGCTCGCCGTCACGGGTGAGAACACGCCGAGAACGATCAGCACCGCCGCCGCCGCCAGCCACGCCCCGGTCGTAAGCACCGGCAGCCCATCGCGAGCCCGGTGCACCACCACGCGCCACAGCAGGCTCAGCTTGAAGGGCGCCAGCCCCAGCAACGTCGCCACCGAGTTCACCGCGACGACATCGACAGGCGGCAGCCGCCTCACCGGCCGCAGCACGACCCAGAACGCCGCGCCGTTGATGGTCAGCGTCACCGCCGACAGCGCCACCACGCCCGCGATCTGCCCCAGCGAGGCGTTCCCCAGTTTGGCGAGTTGCTCCCGGTTGCCGGGGCTGAGCGCCCGGGCGGCGCACCACCACAGCAGCCCGATGCACACCGCGAATCCGATCACCTGCACTGCCGCGCGTACGACCGACCGGCCCGTCGCGGGCGGTGGTGGAGGTGGGTGGGAGTGGGGGGTCGGTGTCGCGCCGGGCGGATGGTTCACGGGTTCGGGCCCTTGAGTCGCAGGAGGTATCGGCCCGAATCGGCCCACCCCCGCACCGGTTCGCACCCTTCCTTGATCCACGTCTTCACGGCCTCGGGTGTGACCGCCGGATCGTACCAGCGGTCCTTCTCGATCAGCCGCTCGAGTTCAGACTGGTTCACCAGCACATACTTCACGCCGCGAGCCCGCAGCGCCTCGGTCCACGCGCCGGGGTCGCCGGGGTTGGCGCGGATCGCATCGCCCAGCGGCGAGGCGTCCCACGTGGTGTGGTACAGCGTCCGTCCACGCAGGTACAGCGGCGTGGAGTCGCCGAGCAGGTAGATCGTCTCGTCCGGATCGATCACCATGTTCGCGTAGATCTCGGGCGTCGGCGCCTCCTGGCGCAGCTGAGCCCGCTCCAGATCGGTGGCGCTCGCGTACGCACGATCGAAACTCCCGCCGGTCAGTTCCGCCACGCCCATCGGCAGGAGCACGTTGGGCTTGGCGTCGCGCTGGGATGCGAAGATCAGCGCCGCCTGCGCCGCCATCGCCAGCGGCAGCGCCGCGCACGCGACCGTCAGCGCCGCCCGCGCCAGCACCCCGGCGCCCGCGCGACGGGTCGTGCCCAGCACCGCCGACACCGCGAGCCCCACCGCGATCGATCCCGGCACGACCAGCGGCACGAGGAAACGGGATTGCATGTGCGTCGCCGCGGCCCACGACGCGATCGACAGCGCGATGCCGATCGCCAGGATCGCCGCCGCGTGCCGCAGCGCCGGCCGGGCCGCCGCGATCAGGAGCGCGACCGGAACTTCAAGGAAGAACACCGACCACTGCGCGTGCGCCATCCCGCGGTCGGCCGACACCAGCACACGGAGCCGGTCCAGCACCGAGCCGCTGAACGCGTGCGCCCCGGCGTAGCGGGCCAACTGCTCTTCCGACCAGTGGCCGGGTCCGAGCAGCGACGCGCCGAACGGGAAGAACGCGTTCCCGCACGCCGCGATGTTCCGCGCCAGCCACGGCATCATCACCGCGAGGCCAGCAACGGCCCCGACCGCCACCGCCGCCGGCCACCGCCGCGCCGGCATTAGGCCCAGCAGCGCTGCGCCCACCCACGGTGTGACGACCATCGCCGCCGTCGGCTTGGCCGAGCACGCGGCGCCGACCAGCATCCCGGCGAGCAGGCCTCGCACGAGCGTCGACAGGTCGCGGTCTGCGGCCACCAGCAGGGCCGCGGCGCCCAGCGCCGTGGTTGCCATCTCGTTGTACGCCAGCGAGCCGACGACGATGACCCAGGGGATCGAGATCACCATCGCGCCCGCGATCGCCGCCGCGGGTACTCCGGCGCGGTCCGGCTCGGGCCCAGGCTTCGCCGCCTCTAGCCCCTGCCGCCGCAGCAGCACCAGCGTGCACCGCGCGGCGAGCAGCGCCGTCATCGCGGCAAGCCCGGCGTGGAGCATCTGGCACGCCACCACGCCCACGCCCTGCTCGCCGACCAGCGGCGCCGAACCACGCCGCGCATCGATCGGTCGCGCGAGCCCGGCGAGGTGCAGGTACGCCCCCTCGACGTACCCCGGCAGGTACGAGTAGACGCTGTGCTCCAGCGGCCTCAGCGCGGCGCCGGTCTCGGCCCACTCCCGCGGCAACTGGAGGTGGTACGACATCGCGTCGAACCCCCCTTTCTCGCTCTCCCACAGCCATCCCGGTGGCGAACTCGCGGCGACCAGCAGCACCGCCAGCCCGGGGATCCCCAGCATCACCCAGCCCGGCATCACCGGCCACTTCTCGGGACGCAACTCGCCCCGCACCACCTGGTCCGCCAGCAGCGCCAGCCCGATGCCGACGGAGACCCACGCCGCGACCGCCGCCCGCGGGCCCGAGAGCAGGCCGGCCATGCCGAGCACCTGCGAGAGCACCAGCATCAGCGCCAGCCCGACGCCGGCCTGGATCCAGAGCCGCGACGGCGAAGCCTTATAGAGGAACGAGAGCAGACGCCCGAATCCGAACGCGGCCCCCAGGTAGGCCGCGCCGAGCCCTCCCGAGATGATCACCGACCAGTACGCCGACGCCGCCGCGGCGATCCGCAGGCGGGTCTCCGCTTCGGGGTGCCCTCGCGGCACATCAAACCCGCCCAGCGAGGCCAGCGGAGCCAGCAACAGGATCAGCAGCACCGCGGAGCCGACCGGCCCGAGCCACTTCCCAAACACGCTCTGGAGCCGGTCGATCACGCCAAGCAGTGTAATGACCACGCGCTCGCCGGGCCGGGTCGAGATACGATCATGCCGATGCCGGGCGGCGAGGTCGACGACAACACGGGCTATTCACGGGCGCCGGCGATGCGCATCATCGAGCCACTGTGCGCCGTCTTCCGGCGCAAACTCAAGAGCGTCGGCCTCAAGTACACCCCCGAGCGGGCCCAGATCCTCGACGCGATCATCCAGTGGGAGGGGGTCTTCCAGGCCGAGGAACTGCTCGAGTCCATGAAGCGGGCGGAGTTCCGCGTCAGCAAGGCGACGATCTACCGCACCATCAAGCTGCTCGCCGAGGCGGGGATCATCCAGCAGGTGCTCTTCGACGCCGAGCACGCTCACTACCACCTGGCCTACGGCAAGTCCGCCACGGGCCTGCTGGTGAACGTGGACACCAGGGAGATCACGGCGATCGAGGTGCCGGAGATCGCGGCGATCCGCGACCGGATCTGCCGCGAGAACGGCGTTGTGCCCGAGGGGCACCGCCTGGTGGTGTACGCGAAGTCGCAGCCGGCCCGCGGATAATGCGGCTCACGGAGCCGGTGGAGTCGCGGACCCGGCGGCGGGCCGGGCCTCGCGTGCCACGCCGATGCCGACCTTGGTGATGTTGGCCGCCTCGCAGGATTCGTGGACCCGGATCACGTCGCGGTAGGGGACGCGCGGCGTCGGGCGGATCATCACCTCGATCTTGTCCGGATCGGCGCCCGGGCCGATCGCCGCGATGCGGTCGACCAGTTCCTGCACGGGGCGGCGGTCGAGGCCCAGTTCGCAGGAGACGACAGTCTCGCCCTGATCGTCGATGTCCATGACGATGTTGATGCGGGTGGGGGGGAGTTCGAGCGGGTCCTTGGGCGCATTGGACTTGCCCGGGCCGCCCTCGACCGGGATCGCGGCGCGGAGGAACCACTCCTCGCCGACGAAGGCGGCGCTGGCCATGAAGAAGATCAGGATGACCATCACGATGTCGACCATCGGGGTCATGTTGGGGCCGAAGTGGGTGGACCACTTGTGGAGGGCGTCGCGGCGGGCGTACCCGCCCCCGCGCCGTCGGCGTGCGGCCTCGCTCATGATCGCTTCTCCGTGGCGAGGCGGACCGACTTGGCCCCGGCCTTGCCGCAGGCGCGGAGGATGGGCTCGACAGCGCCGTAGGAGAGCTCGCGGTCGGCCCGGATCTCGACGGCGGTGGCGGGGCGGTCCAGCAGGCGACCGCGGATGATGGCCTCCAGTGCGTCGGCGTCGCGGACGTCGCGGCCCGCGACGGTGACGCGGGCCGCGCCGCCGAGCCACGCCGTTTCCCCGGGGTCAACGGTGGTCACATCGACGATGAGCGGATCCGTCGCCCGGACCTTCTCCCCCACCTTGGTCTCGGGGAGCCGCACCTGCTGGCCGCGGTCCGATGCGAGCTTCCCGACGAGCAGGAAGAAGATGATCAGGCACATGACCACGTCGATCAACGGCGTGACGTTGATCGGCTCGAGCTCAAGATGGCGGCGGCGCAGTCGCACGGCGGGTGCTGGGCTCCTCGGGGCGTGGGTGCTGGTCCCTTAGCGGGCGACCGGGCCCGGGCGTGCCGGCATCGGCTGGGCGGAGCGGGCGGGTGTGGCCTGGCCGTCAAGCCGGCGCAGGTCGGCGCCGGAGGGGAGCATCTCGACGAGTTCGGCGGCGACGACGGTCGCTTGCGTACACAGGCGGTCGACGCGGGTGCGGTAGAACCCGAAGACCACCAGCGCCGGGACGGCGAGCAGCAGGCCCATGAGGGTGTGGAAGAGGGCCTTCGAGATACCCAGCGAGAGGGTCGCGGGGCTGGCGGTGCCGCCGGCCTGGCCCAGCGCGGCGAAGGCGATGACCATGCCCCACACCGTGCCGGCGAGGCCCAGCAGCGGGCCGAGGTTGCCCAGGATGTTCAGCGGCTCGATCTTGCGGAACCAGCGGGAGGACTCCTCGGACGCCGCGAGTTCG
Organism: Phycisphaeraceae bacterium; assembly: GCA_019636655.1. Lineage (NCBI taxonomy): Bacteria > Pseudomonadati > Planctomycetota > Phycisphaerae > Phycisphaerales > Phycisphaeraceae > Phycisphaeraceae bacterium. The sequence continues at coordinate 54,066 of JAHBXB010000004.1, forward strand.
GCGGCCTCGCGCTGTGAGTCCTTGGTGTCGCCGCCCTTGGTCATGGCGGACTGCACGACGCGGCTGATGAACGCGTCGTCCTCGCTCACGAACTGCCGGACCTGCCCCCACTGGCCCGCGGCGGCGAGGCGGCGCAGGGCCTCCTCGGACTCCGGCGGCGCGATGGTGCCCTGCCGGATCTCGATGAAGGCCATGATGATCACCGCCCAGGCGACCAGCGACGCGGTCACGAGCAGGATGGTGAACAGGTCAAAGGACTGGCGGAACAGGTCCCAGAGCGTGACGTTCTGCGGGCCGGCGGCCTCCGCGGCGGGGGTCGCTCCACCCGTCTGGGCCATGGCCCAGACGCCGAGGGAGAGGACGGTTCCGACGAGGAGGACGCTGCGGATCGGTGCACGGAGCGAGGCCCGCGCGCGCGGTGCGAGGTGATTCATAGCGGCCATTCTACACTCCGTTGGGGTCGGGTTGGACGCCGGTCGCGGGTACGGCCTGTCGCGTTAGCGGGACGGGCCGTGCGCCTCGGGGCCCTGCAGGTCCGGGTCATCGGCGTCGTCGGGCAGGATGTCTCTGCTGACCCGATACGCACCGGTCAGCCAGCGGTTGAGGTCGGCCATGCGGGCGCGTTCGTCGGCGAAGGGGAATGTCGGGCTGTCAGGGGGGACGGGGCGGCCGGTGATGGAGCAGCGGACCCAGCCGGCGGGGAGCGGCGCGCCCGGCGGCAGGAGCGCCGCGAACCCGGGGCGGGCGGACCAGGAGTCGGGGAGATCGAGTTTGATCAGGCGCGAGGTCTCGCCGGTCGGGGTGAGGTGGATGTCGGCGCGGGACTGGCCCGCGGGGAGGGCGGGCTCGATGCGCTTGGCCCACTCGATGACGACGACGCCGGAGCCGTCGGTGACGCGGTCCCAGCCGAGGGAATCCAGTTCATCGGCGCCGGCGAGGCGATAGGCGTCGACGTGGAACAGGGAGGGGCCGGCGGTGGGTTGGGTAGGGGGGGAGGGGGGATGGGGGGGGTCGGGCCGGTACTCGTGGACGATGACGAAGGTGGGGCTGGAGACGATGGACTCGGCGATCCCCATGCCGCGGGCGATGCCGCGGACCAGGCGGGTCTTGCCGGCGCCCAGTTCGGCGTGGAGCCCGACGATGTCGCCGGGACGGAGGATGCGCGCGAGGGCGGCGCCAAGGGCGATGGTGTCGTCTTCGGAGTTGGAGGTGTGGGTGATGACCATGGGGAGGTGGACGGGGGTGTGGACTCTAGTGGTCCGCGTGGTCGTAGCCGAGGGTGGAGATGTCGATCGGCGGGGTGCCCGGTTCGAGGGCGACGCAGCCGTGGCCGGGGGTGACGCGGCCGATGCGGGTGACGGGCGTGCCCGCGAGGCGATCCGGGACCGGGGCACCGGGGGCGGCGGCGAAGAGGAGTTCGTAGTCCTCGCCATCGGAGGCGGCGCGGCGCCAGTCGGCGAGGCCGTCGGACCGGGGGATGGCGGGGGCGTCGATCTCGATGCGGGTGCCGGAGGCGAGGGCCATGCGGCCGGCGTCGCGCCCGAGGCCGTCGGAGAGGTCCATCATGGCGTGGAGCGAGTCGCCGAGGGCCGCGAGGAGGTCGGCGACTTCGCGGAGGCGGGGCTCGAAGGAGAGGTGGCGGCCGGAGGCGAGGGCGTTGCCGAGTTTTCCGGTGACGTAGAGGTCGTCGCCGGGGCGGGCGCCGGAGCGGAGGATGGGGCGAGCGATGGGCTGGCCGACGATGGTGACGGTGAGGGAGAGGCGGGGCGCGGGGTGGTCCGCGCCCCACATCGCGATGTCGCCGCCGACCAGGGGGCAGCCGAAGTGGCGGGCCCAGCGGGCCATGGCGTCGAAGAGGGCGTCGGCGTGGGGGTGGGCGTGGGGGAGCAGGGCCGCCGCGAGACCCCATCGCGGCGAGCCGGCCATCGCGGCGATGTCGCTGACGGTGCGGGCGATCGCCTTGCGGGCGATGAGGTCGATCGGGGTGTCCGGGGCGAAGTGGCGGGACTCGACGAGTTGGTCGACCTTCAGGAGGAGGGGGTCGCCGGAGTGGGAGCGGACGACAGCGCAGTCGTCGCCCGGGCCGACGATGATGTCGGGATCGAGGGCGGCGAGAGAGCCGGAGCGGCCGTAGATGTGGGCGAGGAGGTCGGACTCGCGCATATGGGGAAGGGTAGTGGGGGACTCGATGGGCCATTCGAACTCGTCACGCTCGCCTTGCCGGCGCGAGAGCGACGGGGTGAGAACATCAACGCGGCGGTGAGCCACATCGTGTTTGGAGTGGGGATGGACACCACATATCCCAAGGGCTCGCTTCCACCGAGGCGTCCCCACCCGGCGAAGGTGGTGCCGTCGGCGGAGACGGCCTGGGCGGTGTCGAAGAGCCAGCCCGAGGGGAACGAGACGCCGTTGGCGGTGAGGTAGGTGGACAGCAGTTCGGTGCCGCGCTCCGGCGTCCAAACGAATGCAACCTCGCCGGCGCCGACAACTGCCGCACCCGCGACCACGGTTCCCAGGTCGTTGAGTGCGTACGGCGCGATGGAGTTCCACCCGTTGCGCGGCAGGGCTGAAACTTCCCCATCCACCCAAATTGCGAGTTCCGATCCGGATTTTCCAACGATGATCGAGCCATCATTGTTGACCGCCGAGGCCTGCGAGTGGCGCCCCACGGTGCCCGGCAACTGGGGCAGGACTGTCACCCCCTGGTCCGCGGTCCACATCAGGGCATCAGAGTTGAACCCCGAGAAGCCGACGATGGTGCTGCCGTCGCGGCTGATGCCGGTGGCCTCGCTGTAGCCGTCGCCGGGGCTGGTGAAGCCGAGGTTCTGCATCCCGGTTTCCTGGGTCCAGCGGAAGGCGGCGCCGATTTGCTGGGCGATTCCCACGGTGCTCTTGCCCACCACGATTGATCCATCACCGCTTACGCCAGCGGCTTGGGATGCGGTGGCGCCGGGGAGCATGCCGAGTGGCTGGAAGGTCCCCGGACCGCTCCACCGGTAGGCCTGCGCCCCGCTTACCAATCCAGCCTGACCCACCACGGTTGTGCCACTGCCGGAGATCGCATACGCAAGGGTGCCGGGCGGCAGGCCTGATTCGAGTCCGAAATCGTTGCGTCCATCCGCAGCCGTCCACGTAAAGCCCGGCGTCAACTGTGTGCTCACTGAGAACCCAGTAGCGGTGCGTCCGTCCGCGGACAGCCCGTACACGCGGGACGAGGTTGTCCCCGGCGCGGTGCCGACGAGGTTGAACGAGGGCGTCTGCCCGAGAACACTGAGTGTGCCCAGCGAGCCGACGGCCAGCCCCACCGTGAGAGGAAGGAGGGTCCGGGTGTGCATATGGCCTCAACTCTACCACACAACGAACAAACGCCAATACGGATGTGCGATTATGGATAGATGAGAGATACCGGTATCACTCCATCTCCGGTGGTCCGGTCGCCGGACTGCTAGGGCTTGGGGGGCGGTGCGGGGATGAAGACGCCCTCGCCGGGGCCGGGGGTGCCGACGGTGACGGAGCGGACGCGGATGACGCCGTCGCCGCCGGAGTCTTCCATCTCGAACTCGGTGGTCTCGGCGACGATCTCGTCGCCCTCGTCGGTGGTGAAGGCGATGACGTCGGTGTTGTGGCCGAACGCTGGGTCGGCGGGGAGGGCGTTGAGTTGGTCGGGGGTGAGGATGGAGGCGAGTTCGGTGTCGTACCTGGAGTCGAGGTCCTTGCGTGCGGTGCGGGCGGTGGCGAGTTCGCCGTCGTCGGCGCCGCCCATGGGGCGGATCATGAAGGGGAGGCCGAGGGCCTTGCCGTCGGTCTCGGCCTGTTCCTGGGCGGAGGCCCAGCGGTCGTTGAGGGGTCGGGCGGCGGACTGGTACTTGTCCTTGAGGGCGGCGAGGCGTTCGCGCTGCTGGGGGGTGAGGTCGCGGAGTTTCTCCGCCGCGGCGAGCTTGCGGGTGACGGGGGAGCGGCCGTAGATCTGGCGGAAGGCGCGGGCCTTGAAGAGCTCGTCGAGTTTGGCCTTGTTCTCGTCGGAGAGTTGGCTGGCGAGGAGGCGGGCGTAGCGCTGGTTGACCTCGCGGGTCTTGACGCCCTGCTCGCGTTCGCGGGTCATCTGGGCCTGGGCCTTCTCGGGGTCCATGCGCATGACGGGGGCGTCGTCCTTGGCGTCGCGTTCGCGCTCCTGGAGGACGCGGTCCATGGCGAGTTCGTACTCGTCGAGGGTGCCTTTGACGGCGGCGAGTTCGTCGGGGGGGAGTTTCAGGGAATCGATCAGGGAGACGAGGTCGACGGCGGCGCCGCTGACGAGGCTGAAGCGCAGGAACTGGTCGCGGCGGCGGACGCGCTCGAAGGCGGGCCATCGCTCGGCCTGCTCGGGGGTGAGGAGGGACTGGATGTCGGTGAGGAGGGTCTTCTCGCTGGCGGCGGTGCGCTCGGCGTTCTTGGCGACGAGGGCTGGGATCTTGTCGTTGATGGCGGAGAGGTCGCCCTTGCCGAGGCCGGCCTCGAGGGGGGCCATCTGGTCGCGCATCTCGCGGGAGGCGGCGCGGATTTCCTGGGAGTAGACATCGAAGAGGGCGTTGGCGGCTTCGGCCTGGTTCTGGTCGAGGCCGAGGGGCTTGATGGCGCGTTCGAAACTGGCGCGGGAGATGCCGCCGCCGGCACCGCGTGCGCCGCCGCCGCCGATGCGGATCGCGACCTGGGCGTCGGCGGCGGGGGTGAGGGCGAGCGGGGCGAGGCCCGCGGCGGCGATGAGGGCCGCCGCGGCGGCGCGGCCGAGGCGGGCGAGTGGCGAGGCGGGGGAGGGGCGGGGAGAACGGAGCGGGTGGGCGGGCTGGGTGGTGGGCACGGTGGGCTCCTTGTCCGGCGCGAGGGCCGGCGTGTTACCCATGGATGCGCCGGGGAGAGGGGTCCGTCGGGAAGCGGGAGGGAAAGTGGGGGGCGGCGGGGAGGGCGGGCGCCGGGAGGAAGCGGAGGAGCGCGATCGCCGCGAGGCGGGCCTGGGTGATGAGGGCCGGCGGGATCGGGGCGCCGTCGGGGGAGAGGAGGGGGCGGTCGAGGGCGGAGGCGATGCGGAGGAGGGTGTTGATCGCGGTGGCGCGGGGGTTGTCGGAGGGGTCGTGGGTGGAGTCGTGGGAGGGGGTCATGGGTTAGTCCTTGGTGGAAGGGGATGTTGATGGGGGAGAGGATGGGGTGAATGAGGGGGGAGATCAAGGGGTGTGTGGGGGAGTGTCGCGAAATGGCGCACAGGGCGCGGTCGTGCGCTGCTTGTGCGCACGGATTGGGCGCTCGATGGATGCCGGAATCGGCTTGCAGGGTTGTCCGCATTCGGGGCAGGGGGCGGGTGGGGGAGTGGCGCGGAGGTCGTAGCCGCAGAGGGTGCAGCGGCCGCGGCGTCGGCGGAGGGAGCGGCGGGCGAGGAGCGAGAGTTCGAGGAGGCCGATGGCGGCGGCGGCGAAGATGAGGGCGTTGGCGAGGAGTTGGGGCCAGCGCGGGGAGCAGGCGATCCAGCGGCGGTTGATGCGATCCCAGGCGGTGTGTCCGGGCCGTTCGAGAACGCCGGATTTGATCGGTGCGCGGCCGGTGTACCAGACAACCTCCCATGCCGCGAAGGAGCGGAAGGGCCATCCGGTTGTCAGGACCGCCCATTCCCCATCGTTGAGACCTGGCTGACGCGGGGTCTTTGAACGAGAGTTGTCGTGGGCGTTGTTGGTGACGACGTTGCGGCACATCTCTTCGACCGGGTCATCATCCCAGCATGGTCCGTTGAAGATGGAATAGCACCAGGAGTGCGAGTGCTCGTTGGCGGCGGGAAACGTGGGAACTCTTTCTGGGCCGGGCAGCATGCCAGGGGCCGCGAGCGCGACGGCGAGGGACAGCCCGATGCCCGCGATGGCGGCGAGGATCCGGGATCGGCGGCGCTGTGCGAGGGTTGGCGCTCGGGGCGGGCGGTCGGCGTCGAGTCGTGCGCGATCGGTGTTGCCGCATTCGGGGCAGGGGGCCGCGGCCGGGGTGGCGCGGAGGTCGTAGCCGCAATGGGCGCAGCGGCCGCGGTGCCGGCGGTGGACCCGGCGGACGAAGCGAACAAGTTCGAGCAGGCCGAGGAGGGTGGCGGCGAAGGCGAGAGCGTTGGCGATGAGCTGGGGCCAGCGCGGGTTGCAGGCGATCCAACTGCGATGGGGCGGAACGAAGGAGCCGGCCGGCGTGGACTTCGGCAACTCGATTACGCCCGAGCGAGTGGATGGGTGGGACTGGTAGGACTCCCACGCGAACAACGACCGGAGCGGCCAGCCGGTTTCGAGGGCATCAAACCCGTGGTGTGCGCCCATCCAGCCGCGGAGGAACTGCGACGCTTGGTGGGGCCCTTGCCCGAACGGGGCACCGCGGAGTCGTTCAAGTGCCTGGTCCGGGGACTCCCTGTCGGGGGTGGTCACGCCGCGGTACTCGGTGAAGAACCAGGACTCGGTGCGCCTGTAGTGGCCTGAGATGAAGGAGGAGGTCTCTGGTGCCGGGATCGTGCTCGGGGCTGCGAGCGCGATGAGGAGGGAGAGCAAGACCCCCGCGAGGACGGCAAGGATTCGTGGCAGCGAGTTGCGGCGGGCGTGGCTCATGCGGGGCGATCCGAGCCGGGGCTGCTGGCTCCGCGCTGGGCTGTGGCGCACGGGCAGGAGAGGATACCGCGCGGGAGCGGGGATGCCGCGTTCGGCGCGGGGTGGCCGGCGTGCCAAGGATGGGAGCGATGGAATCGATCAGCGTGTTTGACATCTTCAAGATCGGCGTGGGGCCGAGCAGTTCGCACACGATGGGGCCGTGGCGGGCGGCGGAGCGGTTTGTGGCGTGGTGCCGCGAGATCGGGGTGCTTGGGCAGGTGGTGCGGGTGGAGTGCGACCTGTACGGGTCGCTGGCGAAGACGGGGAAGGGGCACGGGACGGATGTGGCGGTGATGCTGGGGTTGTCGGGGGAGGATCCGGTGACGTGCGAGACGGGGCTGATCGACGCGAAGGTGGAGGCGATCCGGCAGGCGGGGCGGATCCGGCTGGGGGGCGTGCGGGGCGTGGAGTTCGAGTTCGCGCGGGACCTGCGGTTTCACCTCGAAGAATCGCTGGCGTTCCACCCCAACGGGATGTCGCTGCGGGCGGTGCTCGACGATGGGATGGCGGTGCTGCGGACGTACTACTCGATCGGCGGCGGGTTTGTTGTGGAGGAGGGGCAGGAGCAGGTGACCGGGTCCGCGGCGGTGGTGTTGCCGTGCCCGATCCAGCGCGGCGGGGATCTCGAGCGGTATAGCCGCGAGCGGGGGTGGAGCATTCCGCGGGTGGTGATGGAGAACGAGAAGGCGTGGCGGGGCGAGGAGGAGGTGCGCGGGGGGCTGCTGCGGATCTGGCGGGTGATGCAGGAGTGCGTGTACCGCGGGTGCCACAGCGAGGGGGTGCTGCCGGGGGGCTTGCAGGTGGTTCGGCGCGCGGCGGGGCTGAACCGGAAGTTGCTGTTCGGGCACGGGGCCGGGGTGCGGGAGTACGACGATCTGGACGGGTGGCTGGAGGTGATGCGGCACACGGCGAAGGACTTCCAGCAGATCCTGCGGTGGGTGAGCACGTTCGCGCTGGCGGTGAACGAGGAGAACGCGGCGTTCGGGCGGGTGGTGACGGCGCCGACGAACGGGGCGGCGGGGGTGATCCCGGCGGTGATGATGTACTACTGGTGCTTCTGCCGCGGGAGCGAGCGTGGGGTGGTGGATTTGATGCTGACGGCGGGGGAGTTGGGGAGCATCTTCAAGAAGGGGGCGACGATCTCGGCGGCGATGGGGGGGTGCCAGGCGGAGATCGGGGTGAGCAGCGCGATGGCGGCGGGGGGGTTGGCGCAGGTGATGGGGGGGAGCGTGGGGCAGGTGCTGATGGCCGCGGAGATCGCGATGGAGCATCACCTGGGGATGACGTGCGACCCGATCGGTGGGCTGGTGCAGATCCCGTGCATCGAGCGGAACACGATGGGGGCGATCAAGGCGATCACGGCGGCGCAGATTGCGCTGGAGAGCGACCCGAGCAAGGCGCGGGTGACGCTGGACGGGGTGATCCGGACGATGTGGGAGACGGCGAAGGACATGGGGAGCAAGTACAAGGAGACGTCGGAGGGAGGGCTGGCGGTGAATGTGAGTGTGGGGTTGAGTGAGTGTTGAGTGGGAGGGGGGCGCTACTTGGTTGGCGCGCCGCATTCGGGGCACGGGGCACCGGTCGGTGTGGCGCGGAGGTCGTAGGCGCAGTGTGGGCACTTGCCGCGGCGGCGGCGGAGGAAGCGGCGGAGAGGGCCGGGGATAAAGAGCAGGATTCCCCACAGCGACGCAAAGATGGCGGAATCGGCGATGAGCGCGGGCCAGATCGGGCGGAGGGGGAGGATGGTGTACGAGCCGGTGGCGCGGGCGTTGGGTGTGCCGCGGACGTGATAGCCGTGCTCGATGGCGGCGCCGATGGAGGCGTTGCCGCGGGCTTGGCTGAGGACGCGATACCAGAGGCAGGGGAAGGGGAAGCCAAAGGCGGCGTCTTCGCCGAGCGTGCCCGGCGGGGGGAGGGGGGGCGGCTGGGCGAATGTGCCCCAGGATGGAGGTGAGTCGAGCGCGGTGAAGCCGGGTCGCTCCGCGGCGAGCTGGGTGTGCGTGCGGCGGGCGTCGCTGACGAGTTGATCGGGGGTCTTGGATGGCGCCGGGCGTGCGCCGAGGAGGGCCATGGCGCGTTCGGCGGTGGAGCGTGGCGGCGGGGCGGCGCTGTCGGCGAGATCGCTCCACCAGATGTCCGCGGCGCCCAGGAGGTGGACCTCGCCGGTGGACCAGGCGCGACCGTCGAGGATGAAAGCGCGGGCGACGGTGCGAGGGTATTGCGGGAGAGGGCGGAGGCGGGCGAAGGCCAGGGCGATCGTGATGGTGGTGGCCGCGCCGAGGATCAAGGAAAGGGCGAGCAGGATGGCGCGGCGGCGGAGGGACACGGCGAGGTGGAGTCTACATGAGGCCAGCGCCGCATTCGGGGCATGGGGAGCCGGGGGGCGTGGCGCGAAGGTCGTAGGCGCAGGCGGGGCAGAGGCCGCGGCTGCGGCGGGGAATCGAACGCAGTGCTGAGAAGCTAGAGCGGGTTGCCCACGTTGCGAGCATTAAGAATGCGGTGTAGATGGCGGCGTTGGCAGCGAACGGCATCCAGCGTGGGCGGCAGCACAGGGGCAGTTCATCGTAGGTTCCCGTGAGCGGATTCATCGGCGTCTGAAGCAGGAAGACGGCGCTCTGCTCCCAGGCGTTCGAAGCGGGGATTCGGTCGGAGCGGCCGACCAGCGACAGGAATGGCCAGCCGATGGCGTAGGCCTTCGCTGTCCACTGCACAGAGGGGCCTGTGCTCCTGAACCGGGCTTCGCGGTCCGGAACGCCTGTGGGCCAGCGGGCAGGCGCGGTCGCGGCTGGGTAGAAGTCGAAGACTGAGAATGGCCAGAATGGGTCGTCCTGCGTCGTGACGGCGGGGTCGTAGCTCGTGGCGTCGGGTTCGAAGATGACTCCCGGCCAGTCCATGGTGCCGATGGAGATCGCGCGCACGCCGGCGTATCGCCGGATCTCAACATTGACGGGGGTGAGAGGAGACTGGGCGCCGTGTAGGCAGAAGAGAAGCAGCCGAGAGTTCGCATCGGAGTGATCTCGATGCATGTAGACCCAGGCCCACGTCAGGGGGATCTGCATCGCGCAGGCGAACACGAAGCACATGATCGCGAGTTGCGTAAGGCGGCGCGGCGGGCGAGGGCTCGGTGCGGGCACGCCAGGAAGTGTAACGGGATGTCTTGATCGGCCGGGTGCTTCGAGATCATCGCGAGCGTGGCTTTCACGCGCGAGTGGAGACATGCCGACGTCACCCGCCCTGAACTATCCAATGGAGTTTGCCGTTCTTGTCAATGAAGAGGTAGAGCATCCCCATGTCGGCGAGCATGAGGAGGCTCTTGTCGAGGGTGTTGTCGTCGGGGCTGTTTGGGACGTTCAGGAGGGGGAAGGTCTCGCCGTGGGGATTGAGCGAGCCGAGTGTGCAGAGGTGTCGGCCGGGGAGGCGGGGGTCGGTGTGGCCGAACGCGGGCACTCCACCGATCTTGGAGCCGCGGAGCAGGGCGATCCGTTTGCCGTCGTAGAGGTTGTAGATCGGGTGGTTGTCGGGCGGGTGGTGGTAATCGGCGGTGCGATGGATCTGGGCGTGGGTGGGGTTGAGCCGTACTGGTGGTGGCGGAACATCTTCGGGGCGGACGAGGCCCTGGAGGCCGAGCGGCTGCCACTCGAAGTGGAGGCTGTCGGGCTCATCGTCATCCCAGTCAACGAGGTAATCGCCCGGCGCGAAGATGAGAAGGACGTCGCCCGGGAGCGGGCGCGGCTTTCGGAGCAGGCCGGCGGGCGTTAGCGCAAGATCAAGTGAATCGGCGAAGCAGAACTGGGCGAGCAAGCCCATAGGGCGACCGGCGCGGCTGGGCCATGGGCTCGCGGCGGGGCGGTATGGGACGCCGCCGATCTTGGTCGCCGCGGGATGGGCGGGCTCGCCCAGGGCCCAGACGAAAACGTCAGCGGGCGTGGGCGGGCCGAGGGTGCCGATGTTCAGGCCGGCGCGGATGGTCTCGATGGCGGCGAGGCCGCGGGGGCCATCGATGATGAGGGGGCAGTTCGATTCGAAGGAAGCGGGCTCGGGGTCGTCGATGGGGTGAGTCTGGCGCGCGGCCCACTGCCGGGTTTCGTCCTGGAGCGGAGCGAGGTTGAACTCACGGGTCCAGCGGGGGAGGTCAAAGCGCTCGTGAATCTGGGGCATGAGGCGGAGTGTACAGCCGTGCGGGAGACTCCTGAGGCGGGTGAGCGCCGCATTCGGGGCAGGGGTCGCCCGCGGGCGTGGCGCGGAGGTCGTAGGCGCAGGCGAGGCAGAGGCCGCGGCGGCGGCGGTAGGAACGGCAGGCGGCGCCGATGGCGACTAAGGCTGCCGAAGCGGAAAGGAGTACAAGGGACACGGACGAGACGGCATTGTGCACATAGCCAGACCAGAGGATCTTCGTACTCCGCACATCGGCGGTGCGAAGGGCGGGCATCTCATTGAGGATGAGGGGATCGCCCGCCGCGGCCAACTCATCGACGTACGCGGCTCGTAGCGTGGCGTGTTGTGCGGGTGCGAGACCGAAGCCAGTAACGGTCACTCGGACTACCCAAACGTCGACGGTTGGCGCCCACAACCCTCTGGGGCCGGAGGGATAGGTGTCAACCGATACCAGTGCAAGCGGAGGGTCGCTCGGCGCGGAATGGGTGGTTGAGTCACTCGACACGACGAATGTCCCGCCGCTGACGGTGAACCACTTCTGGCTATATGGCCTTGCGCAGTATGTGCTGCGGGCACGACCGCTTAGCGAGCCGAGCATCTCCGAGAGCATGCGCCCAACGGTGGATGGTCCGTGAAGCGAGATCGGGAGCATCACAACGGACCCGAAGAAAACCATCGCCACGAGGAGTGTCGTGAGCGGCGAGCCGAGGATGCGCAACAGCCTGGGTGACATCGTGAAGAGCGCTGGCGGGTCGTGCGGAGTTTATCGCAAGTGAGTGCCGCACTCGGGGCAGGAGGAGAACGGGGGTGTGGCGCGGAGGTCGTAGGCGCAAGTGGGGCATTTGCCGCGGCGTCGACGGAGGGCGGCGCGTAGAGCGGGTACTCCCGCGAAGAAGGCAATAAGGACCGTGAGAAGGCCGGCTTGGACGAGGGAGTTGGCCACATACCCGGGCCAACGCGGGCGGTAGCAAAACACGGGACCGTTTGCCGGGTGAGGTCGAAGCCAGTCCGGACCGAAGAACGCCCCCTCGGTGGAGAACTGCCTCGTCGAGGCGTCGTAGTCAATGCGGCCCTGGGCGCACGGCCATGGCCAACCGTTGGCGATGCGATGGGCTATTGGAACGCCGAAAGACGGGTCGGCTCCAGTGATCGCGGGCCACGCGGCGGTCGAGCCGAGGACCGGGTGGACATCTTCCGGAGCCCATGGGGCGCACAGTGCTTCCAGTTGGCCGCGAGGGGGGAGCCACGCGGAGCGCGTCCGGTAGACCTTGCCGTATCGGGACCCCGTGGGCGCATGGGCGAGGATCTGAATACGACGAGCGCCGAACAGTCGAGTGCTGTAGATGTGGAGTGTCTCGGCGTCGGAGGTCATGTCGATGGGCGACATGATGGAGACGACTTCCGGCTGAGGTTCGGAGCGCCATGACAGCGCGGCAAGCAGCCAGGAGATTGGAATCTGGAGGAGCAAGACCAGCAGCAGGCAAAGCAGGTAGACCTTGCCGATCGAGTGCAGTCGGCGCCGGCTCATGCATCAATGTACCTTCGAGGGGTTTATGCGTGGAGGCAGGCGTGCAGCCGCGGAGAGGGTCATTCTCGGTAGCCACATTCGAGCGGCTGCACTCAGAGCGCGCAGCATATCGAGGGACTGGGGTCCAAGGTCGTTGGAGCGACTCGTGGCTACGCAAAGAAAAACCCCGAGCGGGGTTCGGGGTTTGGGTGGTTGGCTGGGATGGCTCAGCGGGCGCCGGCGCGGCGCTTGGCGGCGGGGGCGAAGGTGGGCATGCCGGTGCCCTTCTCGAAGAGGTCGGCGAACTTGAAGCCCTTGCGGGACTTCCAGGCGCGGCGGTGGAAGGCGTCGGAAGCCAGCAGCGGGAAGGTGGCGCTGAGTTCGCCGAAGACCATCTGCTCGTGGACGACGTCGACCTTGCCCCAGGAGCAGGCTTCGCGGAGTGTGGAGCCCGAGAGGGCGCCGTCGCGACTGTCGGCGACGGTCATCTGGATGGCGTACTTGTGCATTCCAATGTCGCCGCGGGCCTTGCCCCCCTTGCGCTCGTTGAGGAGTTCGGCTGCGACGACGATGTCCTGGGCGAAGTTCTTGGGGACGCCGCCGCCGAGCATCAGAAGGCCGGTGTCCTTGCAGGCGAGCTTGATGTCGGTCAGCTCGCGGAAGTCCTTGCCCGAGTCGATGGCGACCTGCCCCCCCTCGCGGCCCTGCTCGATCGCTTCGGTCTGCTGGAGGACGATGCCGAAGCCGGCGGAGCAGTCGCTGAAGGCGGGGACGAAGATGGGGACGCGCTTGAGGTAGCACGTCTTGACGATGGACTCGTTCCTGGCGAACTTGGGGTTGTTGGCGAGGTAGGCGCCCATGGCCTCGATGAACTCGCGGCTGGAGTAGGCGCCCGGTTCAAAGGCGTTGAAGATCTCGTAGGTGGCGTGGTCGCAGGCGCGGAGGTCGTCCTCGTCGATGTAGGTGTCGTAGATGCGGTCGATCATCAGGTTGCGGAGGGTCATGTCGTCGACGGGCGGGGCCTCGGGGGAGCCGGGGGCGATGTAGTGCTTGAAGCCCAGGCCCTCGAAGAAGTCCTGATCGACGATGTTGGCGCCGGTGGAGACGATGGCGTCGATCATGTTGTTCTCAAGGAGCGTGACGATCGCCTCCTTGAGGCCGGCGGAGATGAGCGAGCCGGCGAGGGTGAGGATGACGCCGCACTCCTTGTCCTTGAGCATCATCGAGTAGATGTCCGCGGCCTGGGCGAGCGTGCGGGCGGAGTAGGCCATGTCGCGGTAAGAATCGATGACCGGGCGGGCATCGAAGGCGGTGACATCGATGTGCTTGACCTGGCGGGAGAGGAGCTCTTTCTTGGACCACTTGCCGTTTGCCATGGGAAAACCCTTCGGGCCAAGCCCCCCTGGCCGTGAGTGTGTGGAGTGTCCCGGGGGTGGCGGGACGGGGGATGATACTCACGGATTGAGGCGGGGGTTCGGCGTGTCGGCGCCATGCGGCGGTCAGGTCGCGGCGGGCGTGCGCCGGCGGAAGGCCTCGGGTACATCGCGCCACTCCAGGACGCGGCCGCACTCGGCGCACTGCAGCGAGGGGCTGCCGCGGAGGTTGTAGCCGCAGCGGGGGCAGTCGTGGTCGGTGGCGGCAAGGTGGGCGAGGACACGTTCGGCGTAGCCGGCTCTGTGGGCCGAGAGTTGGGTGTTGAGGTGGTACACGAAGGCGGCGGCGTGGTCGCGATCGCGGAAGGCGTGCAGCGGGATCAGGATCCCCAACCCGAGTCGCGTCGAGATGCAGACGAACTCGTCGGAGAGCGAGACCTCGCCGACAGCGCTCCATCGGACGAGCATCGACGCGGCGAGGCACTCATCCAGCACGCCTTCGGACCAGACTTCCAAGGTCCGTGGACCGAGCAAGATCTCAACCCGCTCGCTCGCGAGGAACTGTCGCAGCGACTCGTCCACAGTGGTTTTCGGTGCCTTGCGGCTGTCCGCATGAATCGAGGCGAACGAGGCGAAGGCCACGAGAGAGAAAACCATGAAACAGAAGATGACGACAAACGCTGGCGGGTACCAGCCCGCCACGTACGCGATCAGCATGGCCAGTAACGCAACGAGTACCGCGGCCAGCGACCACTTGATCACAAGGCGATCCGTGGGGCTGGGGGAGTGGACATTGACGGCGTGCGCATCGTCAAAGTACTGGGCGTAGAGATGTTGAAGGTCGGTCTCGGAGAACTCGTAGGAGATCCGCCAGGCGGGCTGTTCCGGATCAGGAGTCGGCGTGATGGGCGAGTCCGGGGCGGTCACCATTCACAACTCCGGGCGGGCGTGGGGCCCGATGGCGACGGTCATCATACATCATGGTATTTGGGGCGCCGACCGCTGCCGGTTGTGTTATGTTTCCGCCATCACGAGGAGGCAAGCGGCATGGCGGGCAGGTATCGAGCATCCGGGCGGGTGAGCGTGTTGGCAGCGGTTGTGACGCCCCTGCTCCTGGGTATCGCCGCGGTCCTGGGCGCGGTGTGCCAGGCGGCGATCATGCACAACCCGTGGGGCGTGGCGAACCCGCTGCTCACGGCGATGGCCGCGTTCGCATTGGGGGCCGTGGTTGTGGGATCGAGCCGCGCCGCGAAGGTGCGAAACGTATGGGTCGGATTGCTGATCGGCGTGGCGGCCTCGGCGTCGTTCCTGGCCGCTGGGTATTGGGCGGCATACCTCATCGACCCGCTCGGGTCGAACGCAGGCGTTTCAGTTTGGGGGTATCTTGCGCAGCGTCGCGCCGCGGGGGTGCCGCTGTTCGGCGGAGCATGGCGGGCGAGCGGCGGGTGGCTGTGGACGGCGTGGATCCTTGAGGGGGTTCTGGTGGTCTGCGCCGGGATGTTCCCCGGCACGGTCGAAGCGGGACGGCCGTTCTGCGAGCGGTGTTGCACCTGGGCGCGCAAGAGCGCGTGGAAATACGCGGTGCCGAACCCTGGCGCGGCGAGGGTCGCCGCGATGCGGAGCGCGACGGATGTGGGCGACCTGATCGGTCTCCCGGGCGGCTCGTCCGATGGGGAGCGGCTTGAGTACACCGTCGGGACGTGCCGGTGCGGGAGGATGGCCACACTCGGGGTCGAGCAGGTGACGCCGGGAACGAAGGATCCGAAGCAGACGACGACGGCCTCGGTCGTGACGGACATGATGGTGAGCAGAGGGGGGCTGGAGCGGCTCTTTGCATGGGCCGAGTCGGGCGATCCGGGGATGGCGGCGCGACGGCCCGTGCTCAACGTCAGCGGGTCGGTGGTGGAGCGTCAATCGTTTGACCTGATCCCGAAGCCGGAGGGGGAGGAGTACGTGTCCACGTGGCGATGGTCCAGCGCCGTGGTGGCGCGGGACTCGACAGCGGACAACGAGTACACCAAGCCGCTGCGGAAGCGGCTTGATGCGGGGGACTTCGCCGCGGCGGGAGAGGCACTGCGGGCTCAGCGAAGGATCGAGGACCTCGCGTACGTGGCCGAGGCGTGCGCGGATTGGGCGGAGCGTCCGCTGTGGCTTGAGGACTGGCTGGACGAGACGCCGACGGCGGCCGCGCCGCGGCTGATCCGGGGGATCAACGGGGTGAAGTGGGCGTGGGTCGCGCGGGGGGGCGGGTGGAAGGCAAAGAACCCGGATCTCTTTATCGCGCGGCTGGACGAGGCCGAGCAGGATCTGCTGGAGGCGACCGAGCGGGCGCCCCGCGACCCGACAGCCTGGGCGTGGCTGGTGTACGCGGCGATCGGCCTGGGGCATGACCTGGGCGAGGCGCAGCGGCGGCTGGACGCGGCGCACCGGCTCGCTCCGTTCCACCGGCCCGCGCACACGTTCATGCTCCAGTACCTGTGCGAGAAGTGGTACGGGTCGCACGAATCGATGTTTGCGTTCGCGCGCCGGACGAGCGCCGCGGCCCCGCCGGGGTCGACGGCGCACGTTGTCGTCGTCGAGGCCCATCTTGAGCGATGGGGATGGTCCTTGCACAAGGAGGGGAGGGCGGCCGCGGCGGGGTATTGGAAAACGCCCGAGGTGCGCGCGGAGATCGTTCAGGCGAATGATCGCTGCTTCCGGACGGGCGGGTTCAAGGTGACGATGGACACCGCGCGGGCTCGCAACTTCTTTGCGTATGCGCTGTGGAAGGTTGGGGAGCACCACGGAGCGGCGGAGCACCTGCGGGTGATCGGGACGTCGTCGCCTTGGGGCCCGTGGTCGGCCCCGCTTGGTCTGGGCGGCGACACGCTGAAGCGGGCCCGGCGGGAATGTGTGGTCTGAAACCGGACAGTTACGCGTAGCGGCTCCACGCGTACAGCCCGCCCAGGCACGCCGCGGCTCCGAGCCAGAGGAGGGCGACCGAGCCGACGAAGTAGGGGAAGACGCACATCACGATGCCGGTGATGAGCGTCTTGATGTTCTCGCTCTTCTTGCCGTGGATGAACAGGCCGACGCCGATGGTCCCGATGAACAGGCCGGAGAGAAGGACGGCGGGGTTGGTGAGATCCATGGGTGCACCTCGATACGGGTGCATCGGCGGATGAGGGGCGCGGGGAAAGGAGCCCGAGGGGGATCGGGGTTATGGGCGGGTAGAGGTGAGGGCGGTGAGGTTGAGGGGAAGGACAGGGGGCGGGGGGTTACCCCTCGAGGTAGGTGTACCCCTCGAGCCCGTCGTCGTAGAACTTGAGCAGGCTCTTGCCCTCGGGGAGTGTCAGGCGGCCCTGGCGGCAGGCGGCCTCGATATCGAGGCGCATGGCCCGCTTCATGTCGGCGATGTCGTACTGGACGTACTGCAGGACTTCCTCGACGGTGTCCCCCTCGATGACCTCGTCGATCTCCCAGCCGACGCCGCCGTTGGTGGCGATGTTGGCGGGCTGGGGCGTGGCGTGGGCGCTGCTGCCGTTGCCATTGGCGGGGGAGCGGGAGGGGTCGGAGAGGGAGATGTGGACCGCGTGGGTGTCGCCCAGGAGGTTGTGGAGATCGCCGAGGATTTCCTGGTACGCGCCCAGGAGGAAGACGGCGAGGTAGTAGGGCTCGACGCCGGCGCCCTCGCCCGGGAGGTCGCGGACTTCGTGGAGTTCGAGGACCTTCTTGTCCTCGCGCTTGTCGACGAAGTGGTCGATCTTGCCGTCGGAGTCGCAGGTGATGTCGGCGAGGATGCCTCGGCGGGTGGGCTCCTCGGTGAGGCGGTGGATGGGGACGATGGGGAAGAGCTGGTCGATGGCCCAGGAATCGGGCATGGACTGGAAGAGGGAGAAGTTGCAGAAGTAGATGTCCGAGAGCATCTCGGGGAGGTTCTCGAACTCCTCGGGGAGTTCGCCGCGCTTGGTGGCCTTGTCGACGAGCTTGCGGCCGATGGCCCAGAAGAGCTGCTCGGTGGCGGCTCGCATGGGGAGGGTCATGTAGCCGAGGGAGAAGAGGCTCATGGCCTCGTCGCGGGCCTGCATGGAGTCGTGGTAGATCTCCAGCAGGTTGCGGTCGGTCATGGTGCGGTAGGCCTCGATGAGGTCGAGGAGGGGCTGGGGGATCTCGCCGCCGGTGGAGGTGGCGGAGGCCATGTCGGCGTCGATGCGGGCCATGTCGGGGACGGACTCGAAGCGGGAGGTGCCCAGGACATCGACGACCAGGACGCTGGAGTAGGCGACCATGGCGCGGCCGGACTCGCTGACGATCATGGGATGGGGGATGCCGGCGTCGTCGCAGACGCTCTTGATGCGGTAGACGACGTCCGCCGCGTACTCGTTGACGGTGTAGTTGATGGAGGAGCCCCAGGCGGACTGGGAGCCGTCGTAGTCGACGCCCATGCCGCCGCCGATGTCGAGGACGCCCATCCGGGCGCCCAGGCGGACGAGTTCGGCGTAGACGTGGGCGAGTTCGTTGATGGCGTTCTTGAGGACGCGGATGTCGTAGAGCTGGCTGCCGACGTGGCAGTGGAGCATGTTGAGGCAGTCGAGCATGTCGTGCTTCTTGAGGTACTCGACGGCCTGGAGGACCTCGGAGACGAACAGGCCGAACTTGCTGCGGACGCCGGCGGAGGACTCCCAGCGGCCGGCGCCGCGGCTGGAGAGCTTGACACGCAGGCCGATCTTGGGGCGGACGCCGTATGCCTTGGCGTGCTTGACGACCAGTTCGAGTTCGCTGAACTTCTCGACGACGGGGATGATGTTGCGACCGAGCTTCGTGGCGAGGATGACGGTCTCGATGAACTCGTCGTCCTTGAAGCCGTTGCAGACGATGGGCATGCCGTTGACGCCGGGGCCGCCGGCGACGGCGGAAAGGCCCAGGACGGCGAGGAGCTCGGGCTTGGAGCCGGCCTCGAGGCCGAAGTTGAGTTCCACGGCGAGGTTGGCGATCTGCTCGCAGACGTGGCGCTGCTGATTGACCTTGATGGGGTAGACGCAGGTATAGCCGCCGGTGTAGGCCTGCTCGGTCATGGCGTCGTCAAAGGCCTTGCGGATCTCGCGGAGGCGGTGGACGAGGATGTCGTTGAAGCGGAGGAGGACGGGGGTGTGGATGCCGCGCTCGCGGAGGCCGGTGACGACCTCGTTGAGGTCGATCTGGCGCGCCGGGTCCTTGGTGGGCATGACGGTGAGGTTGCCGGTGGGGGTGACGCCGACGTATCCCTTGCCCCAGTCGGGGAGGCCGTAGAGACGGGCGGCGTCGTCGGTGGTCCACTTGCCGTGGAGGAACGCGGAGCGGGAGGAGGTGACGGTGGCCATGTGTGTGGGGAGCTCCGGGGGAGCGAAGTCGGCGGGAGAAGGATCGCTCGTTCTCCCCGCGGGGTGCGGTCGTGGCAGCCGGCGGCGGTCCGGGGCGTCCAGTGGGCCCAACGAGGTACGCGGCCGAGTGTCGCTCGGGGCGTGCGCCCGCCATGGATCGGACCAGAGTGCGGGCCGGTGCGCCCTCGCCCGCGCGGTCGGGCGTGAGGATAGCCATCACGCCCACATGACGATACCGCGATTCTGGGTCGGGACAAGGGGCGGGCGGGGCGAGCCGAGTTTTCGGGCGACGATCAGCGAGCGGTTGGACTCCGAAAACGTCGGCGGGCGACGCGCGATCAGACGCGGGTTTGGCGCTGGTCCATGGACCGTGGCAACGGGATCGGCAACATGGCGACAACGAGCCCGATGAACACGCCCGCGAGAATCTCCAGGCAGCGCAAGGCGCCCACGAGCAGCGAGTGGTCGTGCCGGCTGAAGTAGAAAACGATCACAGCGGTGACCGCGGCGAGGGGCATCGGCTCGCGGAGCCGTCGGATCCACCAGCACGCGAGGATGGTAAACAGGACGCAGGCGGCGACGGTGACTGGGTTGTACGGCAGGAGGGCGGCCATGAGGCTTCCCGTGGCGGCCCCGACCAGGGTACCGATCACGCGCGAGACGGCCTTGCCGCGGGTCCCCGAGAGGTCGGGCTGGAGGACGATGACGGCGGTGATGGTCATCCAGAAGGCGTGCTGGACGTCGAACAGGTCGGCGATGACGACCGTGATCCCCGCGGCGAGGGCGACGCGGGCGGCGTAGGAGGCGCCGAGCCAGGAATCGGAGCGGGGGAGCGGGGCTGGTGCTGGCGATCCGGGGTGGCCGTCGTGCCCCAT
The DNA here is from genome assembly GCA_019636655.1 of Phycisphaeraceae bacterium. Lineage (NCBI taxonomy): Bacteria > Pseudomonadati > Planctomycetota > Phycisphaerae > Phycisphaerales > Phycisphaeraceae > Phycisphaeraceae bacterium. Next base: position 73,953 of record JAHBXB010000004.1, read on the forward strand.
GGTCAGGTGCCGCAGCTAGCGAGAAGAATGGCCGACGGCTACTCGTTCGCCGATCACCTTCTCGGCGTACCGGTTCATCGCATCCCGGAGTTGCTCGAAGGACTCCAGGACGTAGTAGATCGGCTGGAAGTGATGGATCTCGAAGTCGGTCTCACAGATCCGTTCGAGGTCGAAGGGGCGCCACTCGGCGACGGCGCGCTCTTCGCAGTCCGGTGCCGGGCGTCCGGCGGTCTCCCAGTCGCCCCGGAGGGCGTAGGCGCTCTCGCCGTGGGAGGAGACCAGGCCGGAGCCGTAGATCTTGACCTTGCCGTCTTCCTTGATGAGGCCGAACTCGACGGTGAACCAGAAGAGGCGGCCGAGTCGTTTGACGTGTTCCTCGTCCTCGCAGAGGAGGGCGGCCTTGCCGTACGTCTGGAGGAAGTCGGCGAAGACGCGGAGGGTGTGGAGGGGGACGTGCCCGAAGACGTCGTGGAAGATGTCGGGCTCGGGGAGGTAGTCCATGACCTCGCGGGGGCGGATCAGGACGGTGGTGGGGAACTGGCGGTTGGCGAGGCAGGCGAAGAACGCCTTGGCGGGGAGGTACCCGGGCACGCCGTAGGAGGCCCAGTCGCTCTGCGCCTTGAGGAACCGGTTGATGCCGTCCAGCCGCGTGCCCTTCTTGAGGACGGTGCCGCCGGCAACGGTGAGGTCGCGGTCGAGGTCGAGATCGTCGAGTAGCGGGAGGCGGTCGCGGGTGAGCCGGAGGATCTTCATCCCCTCGATGAACTGGCTGGAGACCTGCTGCTCGAGCACGGTCCAGCGACGATCGAAGAGGTCCCGCCAGACGTCGTGATTCTCGGGGGTGTAGCGGTCGTAGTGCTGGGTGATGTAGAAGGACTCGGCGTCGATCTCCGCGGCGGGCAGGTTCGGGGCATTGTCGGCGTTGGCCTGGGCCTGTCGGGCCTCCTCGCCGTCGATGATGTTGTTGTAGTTGATGTCCTGCCGCATGGTGGCCTCCTCGAGACGGACGACTCGCCACCTTTATATTACGGCGCGGCGGCGGGAGGCCCACCCCGACAAGCGCGCCAGGGTCGAGTCAGATTGGCGTTCGTTAGGATTTTACCTGATTCGGGGGGTTCTGGCCGGCAAGGATGGCGCGGGCGTTGGCCGAGACCATCTCGGTCATGACCTCGCGCCAGCGGAGTTCGGCGCTGCCGATGTGCGGGGCGAAGACGGCGTTGTCCAGTGTCAGCAGACCGGGGTGGACTTTGGGCTCGTGCTCGAAGACATCGAGGCCGGCGCCCCAGAGGCGGTTGGCCGCGAGCGCCGCGGCGAGAGCCGCCTCGTCGACGATCGGGCCTCGGGCGGTGTTGATCAGGATCGCCTTTGGCTTCATGAGCGCGAGGCGCCGAGCGTCGATGAGGTGGCGGGTCTGTTCGGTGAGCGGGGTGTGGATGCTGACGACGTCGGCGAGCGCGAGGCCCTCGTCGAGCTCGACGCGGCGGGCGGCGAGGGGAGCGATCTCGAACTCGACGTTGCGGCTGCGGGAGGCGTAGACGATGCGCATCCCGAAGGCCAGGGCGCGGAGCGCGACGGCCCGGCCGATGCGGCCGGCGCCCACGATGAGCATCGTCTGCCCGGTCAGGTGCATGCCGAGGAACTCGGTGATGCCGAGCGGGCCGCGGCGTTCGAACTGCCCGGAGCGGACGAAGCGGTCGGCCTCGGCGAGGCGTCGCGCGGTGGCAAGCAGGAGGGCCCAGGCCATGTTGGCGGTGCCCTCGGTGACGGCGTCGGGGGTGTTCGTCACGGTGACGCCGCGGCGGGCGCACTCGGCGACGTCGATCCGGTCGTAGCCCACGGCGAAGTTGCAGACGCCCTTGAGTTGCTGCCCCGCGGCGTCGAGGAGTTCTGCGTTCACGAGGTCGTGGAACATCGAGACGATGACAGTGGCGCCGCGGACGAGCGTGAGCAGGTCGGCCCGGGAGAGCTGCTCGGGCGGGCCGAAGCGGACCTCGGCACCGGGCACGCTGATCGTGCCCGGGACCTGGCGGGTAACGACGACGAGCGGGGTGGTCGGCATGGGCATCTCGCTCTAACTCGCTCGGTGGAAGGCCGCCCAGGCGAGCGGCTCGGGGATGTGCTGGTGCGGCGCGATCGCGGGCGCCGGTGAATCGGGGCGGGCGCGGCGGACAGCGGCGTAGACGCTGTCGCCGGGGTCGGGCCTGACGATAGGGACGTCCGAGCCGAACCAGAGCAGATCGCCGGGGCGGCAGCCCGCGGCGACGAGGTCGTGCAGGGGCAGCACGCGATCGAGACGGTGGGGGACGTAGCGGGTGAGGGCCTCGATATCGGCGAGCAGGTGGCAGGGCTGAACGCTGCACACGACCCCGAGCCTGGCGAATCGAGGGACGTCGGCCTCGTCGATGAGTTCGCAGTGTTCGATTCGGAGCACGCGTTCCGATTGCCGCGGAGCGGTATCCGCCTCGAAGGCATCGAGCACCATGCGGACCGCGGCGTCGCCGATCGCGTGCACGGAGAGGCCGATGCCGAGCCCGGCGGTTCGGCGAACGGCGGCGGCGAGGTCCGCGGGGGTGACCATGGCCTTGCCGCGGGGGAGGTCGGCGAGGGCATCGCGATACGGGTGGAGCATGAGGGCGGTGCGGCTGTTGAGCGTGCCATCGGCGAAGACCTTGGCGCCGGCGAGACGGATGCGGGCCGACTCCCACTCGTGGCGTCGTGCCGCGGCGGAGTCGATCTCGGCGACCGGCGGGTAGAGCCAGACGCTTGCAGGCAGGTCGCCGGTGCGCTGCAGGTCGGCCAGGATCGGGCCGAGCCACGCCTGGCTGTGCATGTCGTGGACTTCCGAGAAGCCCATGGCCGCGAGGCGCTGCAGCGCGATACGGACGTGGCAGGCACGCTCGAGAGGTGTCGGCTCCGGCGCGGCGTACCAGGCCGCGTAGGCGGCGTGCTCCAGGAGTAGGCCGGTTGCATGCCCGTCAGCATCAACGCAAACGACGCCGCTGGGGGGAATGGGCACGCCGGGCACTAGGCCCGCCGCGGCGATCGCGGCGGAGTTGGCCAGGGCGGCGTGGTGATCAAACGACATGACGACGCACGGATGATCGCCCGAGGCGGCATCGAGTTCCGGCAGGGTGGGCCAGCGGGCAGACTTCCAGCCCTCGATCCTCGCTCCGTGCATCCGGATCCACGCGGGAGAGTGCGAGGAGTGGGCCGAGAGACGGGATCGCTCGCGGGCGATCAGGTCGAGGCATTCGTCGACATCGGTGCAGCCGGAGAGGTCGGTCAGTTCGAGCGACTGGCCGTAGGCGGCGATGTGGGCGTGGGCCTCGACCATGTTCGACGGCGCGGTCACGGGGTGCTCCCGAGCGTCGAGGCGATGCGGGTGTGCGCCTGATCCGGGGTCGTCGCGGGCGAGTCGAACTCGAGGCGCACAACTCCGAAGCGGGCTCGGACATCGATACCCATGGGATCGACGCCCACGGCGACCGGGTCGGGCACATCGATGCCGGCAGCACGCCGGCAGGCGGTACGGAGGGAGGAGGGATCGGCGTTGATCCCGCGGAGCAGGTCTCGCTCGTGGGCGTGCAGTGGGCTTGGCCGCGTGAGGTCCTCGCCATCGAAGACGTCGGTGCGGGACTTGGCGCCCAGGATGCGGCCCGCGGCCCAGCCCTTGAGGGTGGTGTGGCCGTGGTAGATCAGCCAGCGGTCGCAGCTCTCTGCGGCGGGGCCGGAGCGGGGGTCGATGGGGTCGAGCTGGAGCATGACGGCCAGGGCGCCGTCGCTTTCATCGGGTATAGAGAGGATGTGGTCGGTGGCGTGCAGGGCGACGGGCTCGCAGGCCAGGATGAGGGCCCCGGAGCGTCCGCAGACGACATAGCGGACCGGTGCGGCGTGGCCATCGAAGATCAGGACCCCCTCGTGGTGGCGGCGGATCTCCCGGATGGCGTCGTCGGCCCGGCCCGTGGTGTCTTCGGACATGAGCGATTGTGTGCCGCCGGGTGGGAGATCTCCACGCGGGGGCGATCCGCCGGGGTTGAGGGGTCCAAAACGACCACGGGACCGGCCCAAGGGGCCGGTCCCGTGAATTCGGTGGCGCTCGAACGCGGCCCCAGTCTCTCTCGCGGGCCGCTTACAGATGACTCTCTTCTCTCATCCGAGACGTTGGTCGCACCGGTCAGAGCCGGTGCAGGGTGGCCCGGCCGTGAAGGCCGAGCAGGCAGTTACTTCTTCTTGGCCTTCTTCTTGGCGGCCTTCTTCTTGGCCTTCTTCTTTGCTTTCTTTGCCATGTCGATTCTCCTGGAAGATGCTGACTTCACTGGTTCGAGCCGAACGGTGCCGGGCGCCACACGCTGGCGCCGCTCAACTCTGCTCAACGTGTATCGGGCTCCATTACCCGCCCACTTGAGCGAACAGCGTCCAACATACACTCAGTGTGAACTGGAATGCAAACGATGCAACCCCACAAGACCACCATCATCGTCAACGGCGCCACGGGTCGAACGGGCGCGCGTGTGTGCGAACTCGCGCGGCGCGATGATCGCTTCGAACTCGTCGCGGCGCTCACGCACGAGGGCTCGTCGCGACTCGGCGAAGCCGTTCCATGCGCCATACCCACGCAAAAACACCTCGAAGTACGGGCGAACACACGCGATCACGCCGAGGTCGTCATTGACTTCTCGACCGACAGCGGCGCGCGATCCGCGCTGCGATTGGCGCTTGATCGAGGCGCGGGGCTGTTGGTTGCGACTACCGCGCTGTCCGAGACGACGCGCGGAGAGCTCCACGACGGTGGAAAAAAAATTCCGATCATTCTCGCCGCGAACACCTCGCTTGGTGTCGCGGCGGTTGCGGATGCGGTCGCGAGATTGTCGCGGGCGCTCGGCGGCGAGTTCGCCGCGTCGATCGTGGAGGCCCATCACATCCGCAAAAAAGACGCTCCTTCAGGCACTGCGCTGCGGCTTGCGAGCGCCGTGCGCTCGGGCGGCGCCGCGATGCACGAGTCGCAGGTGCTCTCGATCCGCGCCGGGGACATCGTCGGCGAGCACATGGTGCGATTCACCGGCAGCGCTGAGGAGATCATCGTGGAGCATCGGGCCATGTCGCGCGATGTGTTCGCGGCGGGCGCGCTGCGTGCGGCGCTGTGGCTGCGCGGTCGAGCGCCGGGGTGGTACACCATGGAGGATGTACTCGGTTTCGCGGAGACTGGGCGATGATCGCAGCATGAAGCGAACATGATCGCGTAAGTTGTGGTCACTACTCGGCGCCGCGGACTTCCGGAACCGGCGCCGTCACCGATCCGATTGGGCGACGCGGCGGCGTCGGCTTCGAGGAACGTTCGACGGGGATGCTGCTGCGGTCGCCGCTCTTGTAGCGGACCGCTTCGCCGCTCGCGCGGGCCTGATCGTCTGCGGACACCGGCCTGGGCTCCTTGTCGAAGAGGGAGAGGAGCGCCGATCGGTTGACGCGGTTGTAGAGGGCAATCGATTCCGCGTCGCTGAGCATCACGGGTACGCGGGCGCGGACCACGCCCTGGTACGGGTTGTACCAGAAGCCGGCCAGCGACTCGTCCACGGCGAGCCGCACACGCGGGTGCACCTGGTCGGCGTCATCGGCCGAGCAGATCTCGAGCCATGGACGGCGGTCGGAGACCAGGCAGTTATGGGGGGGGTCGGTGTCGAACCACGCCGGGTCGACGGTGTCGGGCCATCCCAGTTCATTGAGTTCCGCGGTCTTGGTGACCGAGCGGTATTTGATCTCGAGTTCCAGCCGGCGCAGATCGGAGGCGGCGAGGCTGATCTTGGCGTCGCTCTCGGTCCGTTTCCGCTCGAACGTGAACACCGCAACAGCCAGTCCTGTTGCCGTCAGCACCGCAATGAGGTCGAGCAGGATTCGCATCGGATCCTCTGGGCCGGTCGGCGTCGGACGGGCCCCGGCCCGCCGTGCGCATTCCCCCGCTGGCGCTATCGACAGCCCTGTGGGGGGGCAACGAGTGCAGCGGGCGGCTCCCCGGGTTCGGGCGGACCCCTGTGCTGGCTGTACCATCTGACGTGCCGAGGGGTCCGAGAACGGGTCGCGCCGGGAGGGGTACCGTTGGCCATGACCGTGATAACCACCAGACGTCTTGCCTGCGGCATGCCGCTGATCGTCGAGCCCATGTCGGGCGTGCGCTCGGTCGGGCTGTCGTGGCTGCTGCCCGCGGGTTCGGCGACCGACCCGGAGGATCGCCAGGGCCTCTCCACGATGTGGTCGGAACTGCTGCTTCGAGGCTGCGGGGAGCTGGATTCGAGGGCTCAGGCCGATGCACTGGACCGCCTGGGGCTCTCCCGCGGGACGGACGTGTCGACCTTCCACCTGCGGCTGTCGTTCACCATGCTCGGCGACCGGCTGCTCGATGCGCTGCCGCTGATCACGGACATGGTCCGCCGGCCGCGATTCGATGCGGAGTCCATCGAACCGACGCGGGACCTGGCGCTCCAGGCGATCGATGCCTTGGCGGACGACCCGCACGAGCGAGCGGTCCTGGCGGCGCGGCGGTGGCACAACCCATCGCCACTCAACCGAACCGGCCTGGGCGATCGGGCGGGGCTCGCGGCGATCACGCGGGAGGACATCGTTGAAGGGTGGGCCCGCCAGGCCCGGCCGGAGCCGGCGTCGTTCGGCAACGGGGGAAACGCCATCCTGTCGGTTGCGGGAGCGATCAATCCTGGGCGGATCGACGAGATCGTGGCGACGCTGGACCGGCTGCTGCGGGGCTGGGAAGGTTCGCCTCCGGGCCTGACCTGGGGAGCCTCGCCGACCAAGGGGACGTACCACCACGAGGCGGATGAGTCGTCGCAGGTGCAGATCGTGCTCTTCCATGATGCACCGGCCGAGCCGAGCCCGGATGTGAACCTTGAGCGTGTGGTGAATGGGGTGATGTCGGGGGGCATGTCGGCGAGGTTGTTCACGGAGGTCCGCGAGAAGCGGGGGCTGTGCTACGCGGTGTCGTCGGCGTATGCGACGGAACGGCTGTACGGGCGGGTGATCGGGTACGTGGGCACCACGCCGGAGCGTGCACAGCACTCGCTGGATGTGTTGGTGAGCGAGCTCAACAGGGTCAACGGCTCGCAGGGAGTGGGCGGGGGGATCGAGCAGTCGGAGTTCGATCGGGCGCTGGTGGGAATCAAGGCGGGGCTGGTGTTCGCGGAGGAGTCAACCTCGGCGCGGGCGGCGGCGTTGGCGTCGGACCAGCACAAGCTCGGCCGGCCGCGGTCGCTGGCCGAGATCGCCGCGGCGTTCGATCAGATCACACTCGAGCGGGTGAATGCCTACCTGGAGCGGCGGCGGTTGGGAGCGGCGACCATCGTGACGCTCGGCCCGGCGGAACTCGTGCCGCCGCCGGCATAGGGTCGGGGCGGGATGCCCGGGCGTGGTCGGCTCCGTACACTGGGGCCCGATGGCGACGACTGATCCCTCACTGCATCGCAAGCCGTGGCTACCCCGGTCGGCAGGGTCGTACCTGCTGATGGGCGCCATGCTGGCGTTCCTGGGGGTCACGCTGGTGTACCCCATCGCGCTCACCGTGGATGGGGCGTTTCTCACCGGGGGCAGCGGCCAGGATGCGGGCCGGTTCACGACGGAGCACATCCGGTTGGTATTCTCCGACCCCGGGCTGGTGGCGGGGTTGGTGAACTCGGCGAAGATCGGGATCGCGACGACCGCGGTGTGCCTGCTGATTGGGCTGCCGCTGGCGCTGTTTTCGGCGCGGTACCTCTACCCGTGCAAGGCAGCGTTCAACGCGATGATCCTGGTGCCGCTCATCCTGCCCCCGTTCGTCGGGGCGATCGGGCTGCAGTCGATCCTCGGGCGCGAGGGGGCATTGAACTCTCTGACTGGCTGGGACACCGATGTTCTTGGGAGCGCCAAGTTCTGGGGTGTGGTCATCGTCGAGGCGCTGCACCTGTACCCGATCGTGTACCTGAACGCGACGGCGGCGCTGGCAAACCTCGACCCGGCGATGGACGAGGCCGCGGAGAACCTGGGGGCCGGCGCCCTCCGGCGGTTCTTCACGATCACCCTGCCGCTGATCCGGCCCGGGTTGTTCGCAGGGTGCACGATCGTGTTCATCTGGGCGTTCACGGAGCTGGGGACGCCGCTGGTGTTCGACTACAACCAGGTGACCCCGGTGCAGATCTTCTTCGGTCTCAAGGAAGTCGAGTCGTCACCGCAGCCCTACGCGTTGACGGTGGTGATGCTGGCCGCGTCGGTGCTCATCTATGGCGTGGGCAAGGTGCTCTTCGGCCAGCGCGGGCATGCGATGTATTCCAAGGCGTCGCGAGCCGGCGGCGAGGTGCCGCTGGGCACATGGGCGGGGTGGGGGGTCGCCGGGGCGTTCGGGCTGGTGACGTTCGTGGCCCTGCTGCCGCACATCGGCGTGGTGCTCACAGCGGTGGCGCAGCCGGGGTCGTGGTACCGCTCGGCGCTGCCGCGGGGGTTCACGCTGTCGCACTTCGAGCAGGCCCTGTCGAGTCCGGAGGCGTTCGGGTCGATCGTCAACTCGCTGCACTACTCGATCGTCGCGACGATCATTGACATCCTGCTGGGGCTCGCGGCGGCGTACCTGATTGTGCGGACGACCGTCCGCGGGCGGCACCTGCTCGATGCGTTGTGCATGCTGCCGCTGGCGGTGCCGGGGCTGGTGCTGGCGTTCGGGTACACAGCGATGACGCTCAAGTGGCCCTTCAGCAAGGGGGCGCCGCTTGAAGGAATGGTCTCGGTCTTCGGGGCCGACCCCAACCCGGTGATCCTGCTGATTGTGATCTTCGCCGTCCGGCGTCTGCCGTACCTGGTTCGGTCGTCCATCGCGGGCCTCGAGCAGACTTCCGGGGAACTCGAGGAGGCGGCGATGAACCTGGGCGCCTCGCGCTTCCGGGCGGTGCGGCGCGTGATCCTGCCGCTGATCATGGCGAATCTCATTGCCGGGGCGCTGCTGGCGTTCTCCAACGCGATGCTGGGGGTCTCGGAGGCCCTCGTGCTGGCCCAGCAGGAGAAGTACTTCCCCATCACGCGGGCGATCTACGCGTTCCTCAACCGGCTGGGCGACGGCCCGTACATCGCGTCGGCGATGGGGGTCTGGGCGATGGCGCTGCTGACGGTGACGCTCGTGGGCGCGAGCGTGCTGATGGGGAAGAAACTGGGATCGATCTTCAGGGTGTGACGCAGGCCGCGGCAGCAACGAAGCGGGAGCCGCTTGCGCGACTCCCGCTGCTCGAACTTTGCATGTGCGTGCCGAAGGGCGTTTGCCTACTTCACCTCGATTAGTTCGACCTCGAAGACCAGGTCGGCCTTTGCGGGGATCGCCGGCGGGCGGCCCTGGGCGCCGTACGCCATGGAGTACGGAATGGTGAGCTTGCGCTTGCCGCCGACTTTCATGCCCGGGATGCCCCACTGCCACCCCTTGATGACACCCCTCAGCGGGAACTCGGCGGGCTCGCCTCGGCTGTAGGAGGAGTCGAACTCGGACCCATCGGACTTAAGCGTTCCCTTGTAGTGGGCGACGACGGTCTGGCCCGGCTCGCACTCGGCGCCGTCGCCGACCTTCTCATCCTCGATCTGCAGCAGGTCGACGAGCTCGATCTCGAAGACGAGGTCGGCCTTGGGCGGGATCACCGGGGGCATCCCCGCCTCGCCGTAGGCGAGTTGGTAGGGGATCACCAGTTTTCGCTTGCCGCCGATCCGCATGCCGGGAACGCCCTCCTGCCATCCCTTGATCACGCCGCCCAGCGGGAAAGGGATCGGCTCGTTTCGCTTATAGGAGGAGTCGAACTCGGTCCCGTCGCTCTTGAGCGTGCCCTTGTAGTGGGCGACGACCGCAGCGCCGGGCTTGCACTCGGCGCCTTCGCCGACCTTGAGGTCCTCGATCTCCAGGCCGCTGGGGAGGGTCTTCTTCACTGGCTTGGTCTCCGCGGGGGTAGTAGCCGCGGGGGCCTTGTCGGGCGCCGTGGCGGGGGTGGTGGCCGGGGGCTCGGTGGCGCCGGCCGGCGGGTCAGCGGTTACGGTCGTGGTGCCGGCGGCGATCCATCCCAGTGCAGCCCCGAGCGAGAGCGCTGCGATCTTGATCCCTCCGCGTGTCCGTCGTGTCATGGTCATCGGCTCCAGTTCAGGCGTGGTATGGGTGAGATGCGTGTCAACGGCCGGGAACCGGCTGCTATTTCAGGTCAACGAGGTTGATCTCGAATACGACGTCCGATTGTGCGGGGATCGTGATGGTGGGCATGCGGATCTCGCGGTCGCCGTAGGCGAGGCGCCAGGGAATGGTGAGGCGGCGCGTCCCGCCGACCCGCATCCCGGGGATCCCCTCCTGCCAGCCGCGGATGAGTTCCTTGAGCGGGTAACCGTCGCCGGAGCGGTCCATGGTCGAGTCGAAGACGCGCCCATCAGTGAGCATTCCCTTGAATCGAACGACGACGACCGCCTCCGGACTGGTGCAGGCCGGGCCCTCGCCGAGCACGAGGTCTTCAACGATCAGGCCGCTGGCCATCTGGACGCGATTCAAGGACCGGGGCGCGGGTGGCTGGGAGGGCTCAGCCGGGTCAGCACCGGAGCCGGCCGGGGGCATGGGCGCCGGGGGCGAGGAGCCTCCACCCGTCTTATTCTCTCCCCCGCTCTGACACCCGAGCGCGAGCAGGGCCGCCAGCGCGAAGCCAATGACCCTGCACGTGTTGCCGAAGGACCGAGGCATGGCGGGAATCGTACCCGTCGGCGCTGCGCCGGACCCAGGGGCAGGACCGCGCCGATGCCATACGATCCGGCATGCCAGGCGCGGGCGAGCCAGCCAACGGGCCCACCATCGCGATCTCCGTCGGCGACCCGATGGGGATCGGCCCGGAGACGATCGTCAAGGCGTTGAGCGACCCGGCGCTGCGAGCCTTGGCGCGGTTCATTGTCATCGGCCCGGCGCCGGTTCTTCTCTCGGCCGACCGGGCCGCGGCGGACGGAGTGCCGTGGCGCGTCGTGGACGGTCTGGTCCAGCCCGGCGAGTTCGACTCCGGGGGAGAGATCCTGGTGCTTGACGACCTGGAGTCGAACGCCGCCCCCGCGACGGCCCGCGGTCCCGGAGTGTGGGGAGGGGAGGTGTCGTTTCGGGCGGTGTGCAGGGCGATCGAGCTTGTCGGGCTTCCGACGTCCGACCCGTTGCATGCTGACGCGATGGTCACCGCACCGATTTCGAAAGAGGCCTGGACGCTCGCTGGGCATCCGTACCCGGGTCACACCGAACTGCTCGCCGAGCGGCTCGAGTCGCCGCGGTCCGGGATGCTGTTCGTCGGACCGTCGCTCCGCGTGATCCTCGTGACGATCCATGTGCCGCTCCGCGAGGTGCCGCGGCTGGTCACCCCCGAGCGGGTGCTGCTTGCGATCGAGCTGGGGGCGCGGGCGTGCCGAGACCTGGGGATCGAGTCGCCACGGATCGCGGTGTGCGGGCTCAACCCGCATGCGGGCGAGCACGGGTTGCTCGGGACAGAGGACTCGGCGTCGATCGCACCGGCGATCGCCGTGGCTCGGGAGGCGGGAATCGATGCTACGGGCCCCCACCCGGCGGACGCGGTGTTTCTGAGCGCTGCGGCGGCTCCAATGGGGCATGGGCGCCACGATCTGGTGGTGGCGATGTACCACGATCAGGGGCTTATCCCGGCGAAACTGGCGGACGGGCGACGCACCGTGAACGTGACAGTGGGATTGGAGACCCGCGACGGCCGGAGGGTGATCCGCACCTCACCGGCGCACGGGACGGCCTTCGACATCGCGGGGCGGGGCAAGGCGGATGCGACGTCGATGCGGTCGGCGATCGAACTCGCGGTGAGGATGGTCGGAGAGGGTCGGTAGTAGACCTAGCATCGCCCCCCGCCCCGGACCGAGTTTGGGCTTTCCAAGGTTGCCCTGTGGGCGCGATGGACCGGCGTGTCAGATGTCGAACCCCGCCACCCAGACCGCGAGCCCTGATTCCCCTCAGCGTTCGGCGCTGTGGGAACTCCTGACCCTTGCCGCGCCGGTCGTGGCGACGATGACGTCGTTCACGGTGATGCAGTTCGTGGACGGGCAGATGGTGTCGCGGATCGGGCCCAACCCCGCCTACATCGCGGCGCAGGGCAACGGCGGCGTGGCTTCGTTCGTGCCCATCTCGTTCATGATGGGTCTGCTGGGGGTCATCAACACGTTCGTCGCGCAGAACTTCGGGGCCGGGAGGCTGGACCGAACCGCCGCGTACGCCTGGAACGCGGTGTGGATGGGGGTGCTCGGCGCGATCCTGCTGCTCCCGTACGGGATGGCGATCCCGTGGGTCTTCGCCCTGCCATTGCTGCGTCACGATCCCGGCCTGGTCGCGATGGAGTCGGTGTACGCGCAGGTGCTGGTCTACGGCGCCGTGCTCACGCTGACCACTCGCTCGCTGGCGCAGTTCTTCTACGGGCTTCACCGGCCTGTCATCGTGCTCGTCGCGGCGGTCTGCGGCAACCTGGTCAACTGCTTCGCGAACATGGTGCTGATCTTCGGCTCCGAGGGCCCGACGCGGGCGATGCTGTCGGTGCTGGGCGAGGGCGGTGAGTGGCTCGTGGGTCCGGTGATGGAGGCGGCGCAGTGGACCGCGGCGGCTCTGGGCGTGAAGGCTCTGGGCGTGCCCGGCGCCGCCGGGGGGACGCTGGTGGGCCTCGCGGTGGAACTCGCGATCCCGCTCGCGGTGTTCCTGGGTCCGGGGTACAACCGGCGCTACGGGACGAGGGCGGCGTGGCGACCTTCCTGGGGGCACATGCGGGACATCCTTCGGCTCGGGTGGCCGCCGGCGCTGATGTTCGGCAACGAGATGATCTGCTGGGCGACGTTCATGTCCGCCTACGTGGGGTACTTCGGCAAGGAGCACAACGCGGCGGGGTGGATCACGATGCGGTACATGCACTTGTCGTTCATGCCGGCTGTCGGCATCTCGTTCGCCGTGCAGGCGGTGGTGGGCAAGTGCATGGGCATGAAGCGGCCCGATCTGGCGGAGGCAAGGGCCCGTCTTGGGCTGAAAGTGACGCTGGTGTACATGGGCGTGTGCGCCGCGGTGTTCGTGCTCTTCCCGCGCACGATGATCGGGTACTTCCTCGCGGACATTCCTCCGGAGCAGGCGGAGGCGATCACGGCGATCGGCGTGCAGGTCATGATCATCGGCGCCGTTTTTCAGCTCTTCGACGCCGCGGGGATCACGATCCTCGGGGCGCTGCGCGGCGCGGGCGATGTGGTCGTTCCGAGCATCGCGGTGGTCGGCCTCTCGTGGACGTGCATCCTCGGGGTGGGCGCCCTGCTGATCGTGTTGGCGCCATCACTGGGGTCGGTCGGACCGTGGCTGGCGGTGGCGTTGTATATCGTGCTGCTGGGGGTATTCCTCTTTGTCCGGTTCACCAGGGGGGCGTGGAAGAAGGTGGATGTACTCGCAACGTCCGTCGGGGGCGGTGCGATGCCGTTCACAAGCCAAACGGAGCCGGTCGGGGCTGCCGCGGCGCCCGGCGACCCCGCCTAAACTTCCCCTCGCGCGGCTGGTACGGGGCTGCGCAGCAGCCACTTTCCCGGAGCCTCGATTGAAGACCACCACCTCTGCAGACCCCCTCGATGTCGTCATCGGGGCCGATGCCTCCAACTCCCGCGACCCCAAGGCCGCCGCGCAGCACTTTGCGACCGCCGAGAAGGCCGAGGCCGAGGGCGACCGTGATCGGGCGATCGCCGAGTTTCGGCGCGCGGTCGCGGCGGACCCGACCGATCCCCGCCTCTTCTTCCGCCTCGCCTACGCGCTGGACCTTGCCGGCGAGGAGGACGAGGCGATCGCGATGTACGAGCGGGCGGTGGAGCGGCCGCCGGCGCCGATCAACGCCCTGATCAACCTCGCGATCCTGTACGAGGACCAGGGGGACTACGTCCGCGCGGAGCGCAGCCTTCGCCAGGTGCTCGACACCTCGCCCAACCACGCCCGGGCACGCCTGTATATGAAGGACATCCAGGCGTCGCGCGAGATGGTCATAGACGATGATCAGGACAAGGAAAAGCTCAAGCGGTCGGCGTTGCTGGACACGCCGGTCACCGACTTCGAGTTGTCCGTTCGTGCCCGCACGTGCCTGAAGAAGATGAACATCCGCACGCTGGGCGACCTGCTCAAGACCACCGAGGCCGAGCTGCTGGGGTACAAAAACTTCGGCGAGTCCTCCCTGGTCGAGATCAAGCAGATGCTCGCGGCCAACGGCCTCCGGCTGGGCCAGGGCGTCGACGATGCGCACCGCGCGGCTCTCCGGAAGGTCATCGAGCAGATCAAGGGCACCGGCGGGAGCGAGGTGGTGCTGGCCAAGTCGGTCTCCGACATGGCCCTCTCCGTTCGCGCCCGCAAGGCCCTGCAGCTCCTGAACATCCAGACCATCGGCGACCTGGTCAGCCACACCGAGGCGGAGCTGATGGGCGTCAAGAACTTCGGCGCGACCTCGCTCAGCGAGGTCAAAGTCAAACTGAACGAGATGGGCTTGTCGCTACGGCACCTCGACGAGGCCTGATTCGGCATCGATCCTGTACGAGTAGAGCCCCGGGTCGACCGGGGCTTTTTTGTGCCCGGAGCGGGCCTGTCACCCCAAATCTGGTGAGGGGTCGGTCGATCCGCCGATGTCCCGGATACCCGAAGTGCTCTCCCTGTCCGGCTCCGTTCCGGGCAGATACGAGATTGAGGTGTTCGCTCCTGCCGGCTGCCGCGGGTCGCGCGACCGTGTGCGCAACAACCCCAGCCGGCCCGTGGCCAAGGCGGCCACCGGAGGCTTGCGATGCACTCGGGCCGGACGGCGGTTGTCTCGTTGATGCTGACCACGTCGGTGGTATGGGGTGTCTTTGTGTTCGTCGGTGCGCCCGGCGCGTGGCCGGCACTCCCGCCTTCGATGCTGTTTCACCGCGTTGTTTCCGTAATGTTCGTACTCCTTCTGGGGGCCGTGCTGTGGTACGACATGGTGCTCACCGGCGAGGGTCCCGGCGGGACTGGGGGGATCTAGTAGTTCGGGGAATGGGGTTTCGCAGTGAGCCGATTTCGGTACGATGGGAGACCACCGGGTTCCCGGTGAGGTTCGGGGCGAGCGTTGAACACTTATCGTGGCGGCTCCCTCGCCACGCCCAGTCCTGCGAATCACCGTCCGGCATTCGGACGGCGCGGAGCAAGCCGATGCGATCACGAAAGGCACCATCGCCGTCCCGGGCCGGGTTCACGTTGATCGAGTTGCTGGTGGTGGTCGCCATCATCGCCGTGCTGGTCGGCATCCTGCTGCCCTCGCTCGCCGGGGCTCGCAAGGCGGCCCGGACGAGCATCTGCATGAGCAACATGCGGCAGCACGCCATGGGCATGCTCAACTACTCGACGGACTCAAAGGGGTGGCTCAGCACGTTCAGTTGGGAACCGGGCAAGGCCTACAGCGAGTGGAGCGATCTTAACTACGCTCCCAGCGCCCCGGTGGCCCACGCGTACCAGGCGGTCGATGCGATCCGCCGTTTCCTGGCCCGTGACGCGGCGATGCAGCCGGCGGTGACGGATCGGTTGCTGTCGCGGAACTACTCCTACCTCGTCCTCGTAGCGGGGGGCTATTTCGGCAGCCGGCTTCCGGAGCAGGGCGTCGTCTGCCCGGAGGACCGCGATCCCCTCGTCTGGCAGTCGAACTTCGCGGCGAACCCGACGACGACCAGCCCGGCCGTGATCTTGCAGGGGACTCCTGATCCGGATCCGGCCGCCTCGGCGGCGTTCAAGCGAACGCTGCCGTTCTGGTCCACCTACCAAACCGTCCCGTGCGCCTGGTCGATCCAGACCGGAGGAAACGCCCTACACCAGGCCAATGCCGGCGTGCCGGGGTACCACCTTCTTTATACCTATTCACCGCTCTACACCAGGTTCAACAACACCCGTCTCGATCAGGTGATGTTCCCCTCGGGGAAGGTCTACCTGTTCGACCTGTGGGACCGGCACAAGTACTCGCGGCGCATTTTCCACGCCTATCCCGTGGCCGCGCAGCCGTTGGTCTTCTTCGACGGTTCGGTGACGATCCGCAAGACGGGCGACGCGAATCCCGGTTGGCACCCGGTGACGCCGGACAGTCCGGCCCCGACGCGATACCTCTACACCCCCGGTCCCGGCGAGCCGCCGACGTTCACGGGCGCATCGTCCGAGATCGTGACGGGGTACTACCGGTGGACGCGCCGGGGGCTGCGCGGCGTGGACTATGCCGGCGGCGAGGTGCGGTAAGCGCTGTTGTCATCCTCTCGCGGCGGGTCGGGCAGAACGGTCGCGTCACGGACCCCATCGTGGTGGTAGGAGATGCGGGCCTCCGCGTATCGCTGGGGGGAGACGTTCAGGTCCGGCAGTTCGCCGCGCTGGTGCTGGGCGTGGAGGTGCTTCAGGAAGGGGACGCACCACTGGCAGCCGGTACCGGCGCTGAGGCACTCGCTGATGAGCGAGGCGACCGGCGGGTCCTCCCGGTCGAGGAAAGTGCGGATCTTCCGCAGCGATACGCGGAAGCAGAGGCAGACGTGGTCGTCCTCGTGCATGGCAAACGGCTCCCTTCTGCCGCCGAATTATGGCCGGCACCAAGCGCCGTGCGAGCACGGGCCGAAATATGCTCCCCCTGTTTCGGCCCGCCCGATAGCATTCGCCAAGTGGCGGTGCGCCCGGGCGCCGCGACGAGGGATGGAACGAATGCTCGTCGGCGACCTCATCTCGGGGCTGGACATCCGCCCGATGACGCGCGCCGATTCGTGGCAATCGGTCCGCGTCTGCGACATTACGGAGGACTCGCGCACGGCGCTCACCGGAACGCTGTTCGTCGCCCGCCGCGGCGAGCACGCCGACGGCCGCCGGTTCGTCCCGAGCGCGATCGCGGCGGGCGCTGTCGCCGTGCTCACGGACGACCCCTCGCTGCAACTCCCGGCCGGGACCCACGCGGGCGAACCGGTTGCGCTGCTGACGCCCGACATCAACCTCGCCGGGGCGCAGATCGCCGAGCGGTTCTATGGGTCGCCGGCCTCCCGGCTTGCGATGATCGGGGTCACGGGGACGAACGGCAAGACGACCATCACCTTCCTCATCCACCAGTTGCTCAATGCGCTTGGGGTGAGGACAGGCCTGATCGGGACGGTGCAGATCGACGACGGTCGGGAGGTGGCCCCGGCGACGCTGACGACGCCCCCGGCCATCGAGCTGTCGCGGACGCTGGCCACCATGGTCGAGTCAGGGTGCGAGGCAGCGGTGATGGAAGTGTCGTCCCATGCGCTGCACCAGCGCCGGGTCGGAGCGCTGCGGTTCGATATCGGGGTCTTTACGAACCTGACGGGCGATCACCTCGACTACCACAAGACCATGGAGTCGTACGCCGACGCCAAGGCGATGCTCTTCGGGCTTCTTGGAGAGGACGGCGTGGCGGTCGTCAACGCCGACGACCCGTGGCACGAGCGGATGGTGCGGGGATCGCGGGGCCGGGTCCTGAGGTGCTCGATGGCCGGCGACCCCTCGCTGGCCCTGCGCGATGGCGGGCGGTGCGGCGTTGTGGTGAGGCAGGCGGACCAGCGGCACACCAGCGAGGTGCTCATGGGGCCGTGGGGGGCGCTCGATGCCAGCGTGCGCCTGATCGGTGCGCACAACTCGATGAACCTCCTGCAGGCCGTCGCCGCGGTGCACGCGACTGGAGAATCGCTCCGGCCGCGGAGACCGCTCGACGCGGCCGATCTCAAGGCTGCGGTCGACGGTCTCTCGCCCCCACCGGGCCGGCTCGAACCAGTTTCCGACAGCGGGGACAGCGTGACCGTATTCGTCGACTACGCCCATTCGGACGATGCGATCCGGAGCGTGCTCGGAACGCTGAGGGCCACGATGAGCCCCGCGGATAGCGGGCGGCTCTGGATTGTCTTTGGCTGCGGGGGCGATCGCGACCGCACCAAGCGTCCCCGCATGGGGGCCGCGGCCGCGGAGTTGGCCGATCGGATCATCGTCACCTCCGACAACCCACGGACGGAGTCGCCGAGCACGATCATCGACGAGATCCTCGCCGGGATCCCCGCGGCCGCGCGCGAGCGAACATCCATCGACGCTGATCGCGAGCGGGCCATCCATCGGGGGATTGCCGACGCCGCGCCGGGCGACGTGGTGCTCATCGCGGGCAAGGGCCACGAGGACTACCAGATCCTGCCCGACGGCAGGGGCGGCACGGTGACCCGCCAGTTTTCCGACCGGCTCGTGGCGCGAGCGGCCCTTTCGGCGCGTCGGAGCGCCGTGCCCGAGGTCGTTTCCCGCGCCAGGCCCTCTACTTCCACGCGAGTTCGCCGAACGGAGTCAACGTGAGCTTCTGGAACCCCGACACCATCCGCGCCGCCGCGGGCGGATTATGGCTTGCCCGTCCACCGGTCTCCGCCCAATCCACCGCTGGCGTCCCCGCCGATGCGCCGCTGGCGGGCGTGTCGACCGACACCCGCTCGCTGCGCCCGGGCCAGGTCTTCCTGGCGCTCAAGGGTGAGCATTTCGACGGTCACACGTTCCTGCGCGATGCCGTGCTGGTCGGCTCGTCCCTGCTGATCCTCTCCGATGCAGGGGCAATTCCGGCGGGCGGGCTGCCGCGCCAGGTTGGCATCATCAAGGTGGCCGACACCCGAAGGGCCCTGCTGCGGCTCGCGGCGGCGTACCGGAAGACCCTCGAGAAAACGCGGGTGATCGCCGTGGCCGGGTCGAACGGCAAGACGACCACCAAGGTGCTCATCCAGTCGGTGCTGTCGTCACGCTTCCGCGGCACGACCTCTCCCAAGTCGTTCAACAACGACGTCGGGGTTCCGCTGACGATCCTCTCGGCGAGTCCTTCGGACCAGTACCTGCTGTGCGAGGTCGGCACGAACGCCCCCGGCGAGATCGCCGCCCTGGCGGAGGTGATCGAGCCGGATGTGGCGGTGCTCACATCGATCGGCCGCGAGCACCTTGAGGGCCTGGGGTCGCTGGACGGGGTAGCACGCGAGGAGGCCTCGCTCCTTGCGTACCTGAGGCCGGGCGGGACGGCGGTGGTCACGGCCGACGCGCCGTCGCTCGCCGAGCACCTGAAGGTCGTTCCCAACCTCGTGACATTCGGCCGATCGGCGCACGCGGACCTGAGGCTGACCGGCGTCGAGCACGTACGCACGCCCGCCGGGGACCCCGCGCTGCGGTTCGTGGTCAACGACCGGCAGGCGTACACGATCGGGCTGGTGGGAGAGCACAACGCCCAGAACGCGCTCGCGGCTCTCGCCGTGGGACGGCGGTTCGGCGTCACCGACGAGCAGGCGGCCGCCGCCCTGATGAGCGCCGCGCCCCCGCCGATGCGGCTCCAGCGGGCGGTCATCGGCGGCGTCGAGATCCTCAACGACGCGTACAACGCGAACCCGGATTCGACGATTGCGGCGATCCAGACGCTCGCGGCGATTGGGGCCGGTGCACGCCGGCGAGTGGCGATCCTCGGGGACATGCTCGAACTGGGGGCGGCCGCGCCCGACTCGCACCGCGACGTCGCGCAGGCGGTGATCGACTCCGGCACCATTGACCAGGTGATCTACGTCGGGCATCTGTCTCTCTACGGCGCCGATCGGCTCTCCAGCGCGGGCTGGGCCGATGACCGGTACACCCTGCTCAGCGACCTTGATTCCGATCAGCCGGGCATGATTGCCTCGCGCCTCGAGCCCGGGGACTGCGTGCTGCTCAAGGGTTCGCGCCGCATGCGGCTTGAACGGATCGTCGAGGCCCTCAAGGCCCGGCACGGGCCGCCGACAGAGCCGAGCCCGGCGGCGGCGGTGCTGCGGGCGCCGGCGTCCCGGGTACCCGCCCGGAACTGACCTGCCCGGGCATCGGGCCCGACCGCCGATTCGCCGTGTTCCGCGATGCTCTACACGCTCCACAACCTCTTGCGGGAGTTCCTCGAGGCCCACAACCTCGAGTGGGCATTCCGCATCCTCGATCAGTTGACGTTCCGGGCCCTCGCCGCGGCTCTGCTCGCGTTCTTCGCCGTGCTCTTCGGCGGGCGGCCGGTGATCGGCTGGCTGCGGCGGAAGAAGATCGGCGACACGGGCGCGACCGACGCCGAGGCCCTGCGTTTGGCCGCCCACAGCAAGGCCAACACTCCGACGATGGGGGGACTGATCATCGTCGGCGCGATCCTCTTCAGCGTGCTGCTGCTGGCGGACGTGAGCAACTTCTACGTGCAACTGGGGATGATCGTCCTCGTCTGGCTCGCGGCCCTCGGCGGCTTCGACGACTGGCTGAAACTCACCGCCAAGGCCCGAGCCGCCGCGAGCGGGGGCGCGGGCGGCCGCCAGGGGCTGTTCGCCTGGGAGAAGCTGGTCTTCCAGCTCGGCCTTGGCCTGCTGGTGGGCTACTTCACCTACCGTTACGGCGACACGGATGCGCCGGCGGACCTCGCCCACGTCCTCAACCTTCCGTTCCAGAAGACGTACGACCCACCCGGTGCCGTGGCCCCGTACCTCGTCTACCTCACCAGGCCGGTGTTCATCATCTGGTCGATCCTCTTCGTGTCCGGCATGTCGAACGCGGTCAACATCTCCGACGGGATGGACGGGCTCGCAGGGGGAATCACGGTCGCCGCGGCCTTCGGGCTGACTGTTCTGGCTTACATAGCGGGGACCTCGTCGGTCGCGAGTTTTCTGCTCGTGCCGTATGTGACACACTCGGAAGAACTGGCCGTCTTTGCCGCGGCGACGACCGGGGCGTGCCTCGGGTTCCTCTGGTGGAACTGCTCGCCGGCACAGGTGTTCATGGGTGATACAGGGGCGCTCGCGCTGGGCGGGATCCTGGCGTACATCGCGCTGGTGATCCGTCAGGAGATCCTGCTCTTGATCATGTCGGGGATCTTCCTGATCGAGATCGGGTCGGTTATGCTGCAGGTGGGCTGCTTCAAGATCACGCGGGGCAAGCGGATCTTCAAAGTCGCGCCGTACCACCACCACCTGCACCTCTCGGGTTGGACCGAGCAGCAGGTGGTGACCCGCTTCTGGATCATCTCGGGGATCCTGGTGGTCCTGGCCCTCGCCCTGATCAAGGTCCGCTGACGACCGCGGAGACCGGGCTACTTCGCTCCGATCTCGATCAGCATCCGCTTCAGGTCGACCCAGTCCTGGATCGGGCCGTTCGCGCCGGGTTCGACCCGGATCCTGAGCGCGGCGCCCGACGACTGGGGGAGCGAGAGGTCAACGTGCTCCGCCGGTCGATCCGCATTGAGGCGGACGCGGATGAGCTCGACCGGTGCGCCGTCCGGTCCGAGGGACGAGATCGACACCTCGCAGTCGCCCCACGCCCACGCGGCGGAAGGCATTGCGAGATCGCCAAGAAGCCGCGTCGACCCGGCGGGGAGGCTCCATTCGACGGTCATCGGGCCGCGCAGCTGGACGTCCTTCGCCCAGAGTTCGTCGCCGGCGGCTGCAGAGATGCGAGCCTTCGGCGCTCGCCGGCGGCCTGCGGTGTCCTGGCTGGCGATGGAGAGGGCGCTCAGCGACACGAGGCGGTCGGCGTCGATCAGCACGGCCGTCATCTCGGCGAGCGGCCACGAGGAAGGGCCCGCCGCGCCCGCCGCGGCACCAAGGCGAGCGACCACCTGGCCGGCGCCAGCGGATCCGGCCGGACCTCCTCCGGTGCCCGACTCGAGCGAGGCGACCTGGAGCACACTGCCATCGCGGAGCCAGACCACGGTGCCCTTGGGCGGTCTGGCCGGGTTCGCGAGGCGAAGGCTCCGGACTCGGTCGATCGTGACCGAGGTTCGATCCGTATTCCCGGGTCCGGATGCGACGACGACGCTCCGGCCGATGGTCTCGATCAGGCCGCGGAGGCGATCGCCGTTTCGCAGCACCACCTCGTCGGTCGTCTCCGCGTCAGAGCCGCGAGATTCGTCGCCGGCGGCCGGTTCTCGCTCGTCCGTCCACTCAATCCGGAGAGACTTCACATCATCGAGCGAGATGTGCAGACGGCCCGATCGGGGGTGGTCCCACGCGATCGCGTCGCCGCCTGCCGGCGCGGCATCGCCGAGCCGTCCACCCGCCAGGGCCGCGGGAAGGCCGGTTAGCCGCTGCCCATCGACCAGGTCGAGCACCGCCCCGAGCGCCAAGTCTGGCGCCACCGCCGGCGCATCTGGCGAGACGGGGCGTGACTCGAGTCTCGCCGGAGAACCCGACGACTGATCGAGGCTCGTCCACCACCACGGCGCGAGGGCAAGCATGCCATCGAACCGGCGCTCACGCTCGATTCCGCGTTCGTCGGTGTAGCGGATGGCATCACCCAGGAACCGCGTGAGCGTGATCTCGCCTTGCGTGGCCGCGCTCGGGCGCGAGCCGGATCGCTCAATCACAACGAACCGGCCCGCGGCCGAACCGTCGGCTGGCATCCGGGGCTCGACCTGTGCCGCGGCCGGGATCGCGCACAGCAGCGCGCCCAGGACGATGGACCGCCCGGCGCGGCGACTCACCGGCCGAACTCCGTTGCATCGGGAATCACGGGGATCATGCTCATGGTCGGGCTACTTCTGGAAAATGGGAAGGTACCGTTTGGGCATCTGAAGAACGATAAGGGCCATGGCCGTTCCGTATGGCGTGCCCGCCGCGGCATCGGGCCACGTGCCATCGATCTGCTTGGCGAGCATCTCCTCGCGAACCGCGGGCCACCACTTGGCCCACCGCTCGCCGCCCGAGAGGTACATGGTCTGCACGGCGTAATAGTGGCCGTAGAAATAGTGCAAGCGGCTCTCCGGGTCGCCCCCGGGGAGGGCCTTGTCGACCAAGTACTGCAGGCCCTTCTCGATCGCGTTGTCCTCGTAGATGCCGGCGTAATAGAGGCTGGCGACGCCCGCCGCGCTGCGCGGCCAGGCGCTCATCCCCTGGGTGCTCTGGTAGCGGAAGCCCCCATCGGGGTTCTGGCAGCGTCGGACGTACTCCACGGCTCGGTCGATCGTCTCCTTGGCGACTTCGATCCCGGCGTTCCGGGCGGACCGCAGGGCCATGATCTGGCAGATCGTTACGCTGACATCGGCGTCATAGGGGACGGGGTTGTAGCGCCATCCTCCTTCGCTGTTCTGGGTCCGTTCGATGAGCCGGATCGCTTTGACGAGGGTCTCGTGAACGCGGGCGGCGAGCGCGGTGTCGCCGCCGCCCTGGGTCATCCCGTAGATCTCGCCCAGGAACAGCGTCGCGAACCCGTGCCCGTACATAGGCCCGTTGTTGGCATCGGAACTGAGCAGGCCGGTCTCCGAACTGCTGCTGAGGATGAACTCGAGGGCCTTGCGTACGACGTCGCCGTACTCGCCGCGCCCCGGGATGTTGCCGTCGGCGAGGAACGCGAGCGCGGCGAGCGCTGTGATCGCGACATTCTTGGAGTAGCGAGTGCCGGCGCCGAACGCGCCATCCTCGGTCTGCATCGCGGCGAGCGCGGCGAGGCCCGCGGTGACGGCGGCGTTGAGCCGCTCGGTCATCTCCCCTTCCGCCGGGGCGTTCTGGGCTGTCGGGCCGGGAAGAGCGCCCTGCTGCGGAGCGGCCCGGTTCTCGCCCGTAGGCCGCTCCGGCTCGGGCTGCGAGCCCGGGGAGGCCGCGGCGAGGGCGCCCGCAGCCAGCAGCGCCGCAACGGTCCTCGCCACGCTGGCGGGTTGTCCTGCGTCCCGAGTCACTTCTTCCCCTCTTCCGCCAGCTTGCGGTAGTAGGCCTCCGTCATCCGCTGGTACATGGAGCTGAACTTGTCGCTGGAGCCCTGCAGGAGCATCTGGCGGACCCGCTCCGGCAGTGCACCCCAGGCGGCCCGGGCCGAGTCAATCTCCGGGGCGAGAGGGCCCTCCTGCCGCGGCGGAGGCTCCATCTCGCTGTTGTTGTCGCCTGTGCCGGCCTGCTCGCGCCGGGTGCTGCTCTGCTGTCGCTGGGACTGCCCCTGGTCCTCCTTCGAGGTGTTCTGCCGGGACCGGCTGCTGCCCTGGCTCTGCTGTTGTTCGATCTGGGCGATCAGCGTGTCAAGCCGCCGCACGATCCCCTCCTGGATCCGCTGGGTGCCGACCCCGGGGTCCTTCGAGTCCTGGAGCCGGCCGGCGACTTCGCCCATCATCGCGACCGCCTCCTTGAACGCATCGCCAAGTTCCTTGGCATCGAGCTTCTTCGTGAGGTCCGACGCGGAGGGATCAACGGCTGGCGGCGGTCCGTCCCCCTTCGGCTTCTGGTCTCCGGTGCCGAGCAGGTCGTCCAGGCTGGGTACCTCACCACCGGGCGTCGGGGGCTGCTTCTTGGGCTCGTTCTTCTTGGCCGGCGGCGACTCGGGCTTCGGCGGCGGCGCGGAAAGGGCCGCTCCGCAGCACGCGGCGATCACGGTGACCAGGATGAGTGGGTGAAGAGGTTTCATCGTGTCCCCTCCGGCGTCGTTGATTCGTTCGGCCCCCATGCCGCCCCGCTGCCCTGGGGTTTCTCTTCTTCGGGCTCCGGCTGCCCACCATCGCCCTGCTCCATCAGCTTCTTGAGCAGGACATCGCCCCGTTCGGCAAGTTCCTGCTGGAGCCGGGTCGCCTCGGCCGTGACCTCGGTCTCGCCCGAGTCGGCGGCCAGTCGCGTGAGTTCGCCGGCTTCGACCTGCATCGACCGCAGCAACCGGAGCTGGGCGATCGGCGGGACGAGCGGGCGCTTCCCGCCCTGCCCGCCGCCCCCGCCCCCTGCGTTCGGGTTGTCGCGGAAATCGTCGTTCTGGCGCCGAGACCGGTCAAGGGCCTCAACGAGCGCCTGCAACGTCCGCACGGCCGTTGCTTGTCGGCGCTGCACGCCCGTGTCGGCGTCCCCAGCCCGGAGCGTGGTCGCGGCGGAGCCCATGGCCTCGTCCAGCCGCTGATGAGCGAACTCGAAGAGTGTTGCCTCGGAGAGCTCGCGGGTCTTGTCCTGCAGTTCCGTCAGCGAGTTCTTGAGCGTCTGCTGCCGCTCCGCCAGTGCACGGGCCGCCGCGCGCGTGCGGCGAGTCGGCTCGGCATCGATGAGCGGATCGGTCTCGCCTTTGATGGCCACTTGCTCGGTAAGGGCCTGGCGGTAGGCGTTGCGAAGCTCCGCGGCCCGCCGCTCCTGCTCGCGGTCCTCGGCCTGCTCGTCGAGCCGCTTGGCCTCGTCGCGTGCCTGCTGCAGACGCTGCAGGCTGAGTTTCTCGCTCTGCTCCGCGGCGGTTGAATCCACCGGGCTGCCGCGGAGTGTGCGGATCGCCGCGCCCTGCGCCTCGTCCGCTCTGGCGAGCAACTCGACCACCGGCGCCAACTCGGCGGGGCCGTTCTCGGCCTCCTCGATGACGCCGATGGTGTTCCGGTTGAGCCGCACCATCCCCGCTGCCGCCGGATCGAAATCACTGTCCGCGAGCCCCTGGGCCAGGACGCCCAACTGGGCTGTTTGCTCGGTGATGAGCGCCTCGATCGACTCGATCAGCGTCGCCAGCACACGCCGGAGTTCCTGGTCGCGGTTCTGGGCGGCACTGTTCATCTGGTCGAGCATCTGCTGCAGCGAATCGATCGCCTGCTGCTGCTGTTGCTGGGCGTTGCTGCCGCGGTTGTTCTCGACCTGGTTCGCGGCGTCCTGCATCTTCTCTTCGAGGCGGTCCCGCTGGGCCTTCTGCGCAGCCTGCTCCATGGCCTTGGCGGCGGCGGCGTCGCGCTGGGCGACCTCGTCCTTGTCCCGCAGCATCCGCTCGACGGCCTCGGCGGCCTTGCCAGCGAGCGACCGCTGCTCATCCCCGAGCCGCTGGAGGCTGCGGCGCTGCTCGTCCGTCAGTTCTTCCATCGAGCGGCCCGCGGTCTCCTGCGAAACCTGGCCGGTCTTGTCCTTGAGGTCGATCTGGTCCTGGAGGAGACGCTCGATCGCCCGCTTGGTCGCCCACGTGTCCTTCCCGCGATCGAGCATGCCCGCGAGCTGCTCCAGCGAATCCCGGACCTGCCGCTGCGACCTCGCGGCGACATCCAGCGATTCCTCTGACGCCTTCCCCGACTCGGCCTTGGCGCGGGAAATGCTCTCGATCTCACGGGACGCATCGACCGACCTCGTGCCGGCCTGCTCGAGCAGTGATTCCGCCTTCGTCAGCAGGTCCGTCATCTCACGATCGTGCAGCCCGTTGCGATCCATCCTCTCGCTCAGGCGGTTCACCGCGTCCCGCTCCCGGGCGATCCGCTCGGTGATCGCGGCCTGGGTCTTCTGCGCAGCCCGGGCGTCCTCGATCTGGCCCGACTCCTGCCCGCCCCGGCTCGCAAGCTTCAAGGCCCGCTCCTGCTCCTCGTCGATGCGGAGGGCAGAGCGGCGAACGCCCTCGAGATCGTTCCACAGGCGGGCGACAAACTCCTCTTCGGAGATCACCGTGAGACGTCTCACCGCCGATCGCGTGGGCGCGTGCCGCTGCCCGTCGAGGTCATATGCATCAGTCGCGACGGTGGCGAGCCACACCTCGTCCCCGGGTGACAGCTTCATCGGCGCCAGGTCGAATGTCGATGCGACCGTCACCTGCTTGGGTTGCTCGTGGGTTGTTCTCCCGGGGGCATCCTGTTCCGCGGCCATCCGCACCCAGTCCTCGCGGGGCTCTGCGGGCGCGCCGGCAGAGCCCTTGGGCTTGTCCGCCGTGCGTCGCTCGAGGGCGACCTCGGAAACCCCGACGTCATCCCGCGCCTCGCCCACGACCTCGATCGTCGCGCTTGCCAGCACACTCTCGTCCGCCGCGGGCTGGGTGACGACCGCGGTGGGGGGCTGATCGACCAGCGCATCGAAGCGGTACACGGATTCTTCGACGCCGATGACGCCGTACTTGTCCGTGGGACGGACGGCAACCCGGGCGGACTCGCGGAGCGTCCAGTCGATCGTCCAGACCGACCCATCAAACACCGCCGTGGCCGCCCCGGACTCGATGAGCCCGGCCAGGTCGTTGCCGAGTGATCGGCCGAGCCACACGCTCTTGTCGGCCTCGGGCCCAGGCACCGGCGTGTTCAGCATGATCGTAAGAGAAAGCTCCGACCCCACGAGCATGGCTGGCGGGGCGGCCCGCTCGTCATTGCCCGGCCCGAGAGTGAGCGTGCGATTCATCTCGTGCTCGGCGAGGGCGGCGTACGCCGGGGCCTCGATCCGGACCGACGCCTCCACGACCGCCGGCGGATCGACAAGAGTCATCCGGCGTGTCGGTGTGCGGTCGTCGGCCGTCTCGAACCAATACTCCAGTTCGGCCTCGCGGGCCCCGCCCGGCGTCTGCTCGCCTCGCCGAGTACTCGCCGCGGGGAGCGTGGGCTCGATCAGCCGCTCGAAGAGCACGCCACGAGACGATCCCTCGTCTCCGGGCACATCGATCTGCTTGCCCTGATTCGTGAGCAGCACACGGGAAACCCCGGTCTCATCGCCGGGCTTGAGGCCGTCGGAACGGACGATGCGGTACATGCCCCACACCCGAGTCCCCCCCTCGACATGGTCGACCCTCGCCCCCCGCAGGACCGCCGCCCGCAGCGCAATCGCGGTTCCGATGGGGTGCACGGTCTCGCCCGTGGCGTCAACCACCTGGGTTCGCTTGGGCCATGACACATCCGACCAGGGCGCCAGCACGCGCCAGGCGCCGATCGACACGAGCGACGGGAACGAGACGCCGATGGCGACCAGCGACAGCAGCATTACGGCAACAGCCCCGCTCGACCGGCCGACGCCGCTGCCCGTCAAGAGCGCCGAGGCCCGTACACGCCCGAATCGCTCCGCGGCTTGCCGGATGACAGGGTCGGCAAGATCCTGCCCCGTCGTCCGGATCTCGCCTCGGTCCACCCCGTCCGCGAGTTCCAGGCCCGCGGCGAGCAGCCCCGAGAGACCGGCAGACCGGCCCGGCTGGCTCCGCTCCACACGGAGGGCGACTTCCGTCAGCGTTGGGCGGAACCTCAGGGCGGGCGCCACGAGCCGGCGCACGCCCCAGGCGACCGCCCCGATCCCGACGATCCAGAGGACCGTCCGGAGCCACCACGGCGTTCGCAGCACGAAGTCCACCGCGCCGGCGAGGATACACACGCCAAGAACCCACGCCACGAGTGTCGCGGTTCCCTGGCCGATCAGCAGCCAGCGGGCGCGCGCGCGCAGCGAGGCCAAGGCCTGGGCCATGCCGGCAATCGCGCTCTGACGCTGCGGGTCCATCCGTGCCATCTCCTCCCCCTCCAAGTATCGGATACAAAGCCGGTCGCCGCCCGTTCCCGGACCCCATGACACCGTCGAATCTCACCCGCCTCCTGGTCGGGCTCTAGGCGAGACGAATGACACGCCGCCAGACCCATTCCACCACCAGAAGCCCGACCAGCAACGCGAGCGCCAGCGGAGTATCCCAGAGCGTTTCCTCTTCAGGTGTACCAACGACACGCACCCGGCGGTTCGGTAACAGGTTTGTCAGTTCGCTCAGTTCCGTCGGCCCTAACAGCTTCCCCCCCGTCGCGCTGGCCAGCCGGCCAAGGAGTGCGTGGTCGGTTTCGGGCCGCCGGAGCTCGTCCTCGGGGAGCCAGACTTCGAGCGGAGCGCTCAGCCGCTCGCCGGCGAGCAGCGGGTCGATCACCTCGACGACGAACTTGCCGCTCTCGGGGACCACCAGCGTTCCGCCAAACGTCCGCGATCCGGCCGACTCGCTCTCGCGGGAGAGAGTCAGTTCGCTGACCGCCGCGGGGGCGCCGGCCGCGTCCGTCCGCGAGACCCGGACGTTCACGGTGGAGCCCGCGGAATCGGTCAGCCGCTGGTCGAGCAACTCGACCGTGACACGCACCGGCTGCTCGACCTCGGTCCTCGCGGGCGACACCTCGATCCGCGCAGCGCGGCCCGCGCGCGCCAGGCTCTCGCGCCCGAGCATGCGCACGAGCTGGAGCCAGAACCGCTCGGGTAGGTCCTCCCCCCGCCCGTACCGCCATCGCCAGATCTCGTCTGTCGCGACATAGAGGACCCGGCCGGCGCCGTACCTCATGGAGGTGACCAGCGGCGACGTTTCCGACGCCGCTCCTTCGGTCGACACCGCCTCGGCGAGCACCTCGCTCGTCGGTTTGAGCGACAGCTGGTCGATCTTCTGGACCCAGCGCAGGCGCGGCCATCCGAGCGACGCATCGCCGAGTTCGGCCGGCCACCAGCTCGCCGCGCCGCCGCCGGGGCCCTGGGTGTCGGTCAGCCGCAGCACGCCGTACCGCTCGGCAATCGCCGTGGGGCGGGCCAGCACGGGGTCGAGCCACACCGGCAGCGACCCGCGATCGCGGGGCCCGGACCGGACCGAGAAGGGGAGCAGATCGGCCAGCCCGGTCGACGTCCACGCGGCGGGCGTTGAGCCGTCGCCGGCGATCCACAGCAGCCCGGCTCCCCGGATCGCGATGTGCTCCTTGAGCTGCGCCAACTGCTCCTCCGTGAACACATCGGGCCGCACGTCGCCCATGATGACGACGTCGTACTGCTGCCAGTCTTCCGGCGAGGTGGGGAGCGAAGCCATCGTGTCGTCCCCTTCCTGCACAAATCGCTTGCCCTCGGCCAGCAGCAGGCTCGCGGACCTAATCGATCTCTCCCGCAGGAGCAGGTTCTTGACGTACCGCTGCTCCCATCGCGGGTAGCCGTCGAAGTAGGCGACGCGCAGCGGCCGGTCCTCCAGGGAGAGGTTCACGGCGGCCTCGTTGTCCTCGGCGACAAGGTCGCTCCCTTCGGGCACGATCCTGACGAGCCACCGGGACTCGCCCGCCTGTGCCGGCCGCGCCGTGAGCATCACCCGGTTGGACCGTGCCGCCGGGGCCGTGCCGCCGCTCTCGCCGGGCGCTCCCGGTGGCGGGGCGCCCGCGGCGGGTCCGACCGACTGCTCGTCGAGCACCAGTCCGGTGGCCCGGTCGATCAGCTGCACCTTGCCCCAGGTGTCCGGCCCGACCGAGTCGCCGCCGATTCGCTCGATCTCCACTTCCACGGGCACAAGATCGTTGACGAAGGCGGTGCGCGGGCTCTGCACGGACCGGACCGCCACATCGGCAACCGGCTCAGGGCTGCCCAGCGGCAGCGCGAACACCGGGATCTTCTCCGCCTGGAGCCGCCGCAGCGTCTGCTTCGACGGGTCGTCGATGGAGCGGCCATCGCTGAGCAGCACGACGCCGGCCACCGGGCGGGCGGCCGCACGCCGCATCGCCTGCTCGAGCGCCCGGCCGATCGCGGTTCGGCGACCGGCCGGTTCGGGAAGTTCGCCGCCGGAAGCTCCCGCGGGCAGGTCGTACGCGCCCGAGTCAAACCCCATCCACACCACCACCCGGTCCTTCTCCAGGGCCTTGAGCGCCGGGGCTGCCGCGACCAGCGCCGCGCGAAGCTGCTCCTCGCGGGATTCGCGGGCCGTCGGGGACTTGGCCGAAGGCGTGTCACGGATCTCCATCGACGCAGACCGGTCCGCCAGCACGAGAACCCAGTCCATCTCCTCCGTCTCGTTGGGCTTGACCAGCCGGGGGCCGGAGAGCAGCACCACGATCAGCAGCAGCGTCAGCGACCGCACGCCCGCGAGCGTGATCCTCGACCGTGACGGCGCATCGAGCCGGTGGTACGACAGCCATGCGAAGGCGATGCATGCGGCGATCACCATCGCCCACGCCCAGGCCGGGATCGGATGGGCCATGGCGAACGACACGCCCTCATCGCCGAAGCGGAGCGTGCGGAGGCCAAGAAGCCAGTTCAGCGAGGCGTTCATGGCGCGGCTCCGGCGGCCGAGGCCGCGCCGATCCGTTCGCCATCCGGAACCGTCGCCGGCAGCGTCGCGTGGCTCGCGTGTCGGGCGACGATCGTCTCCAGCATGGCCAGCAGGCCCGCGGCGATGAGGAGCGGGAGGGCGAAGGGAGAACCGCTCGCCCGTGCAGAGGCCAGGGCGGGCATCGCGGGAGCCTGCCCCGCCCCCGGCTGCAGCGGCTCGATCCAGGTCGGCGGCACTTCGGACGCACCGCGGAGCCATCGCTCGATGTCGGCCGCAGGTTGGGGCGTCACGCGAGAGGCCCGGGAATCGGGATTCACGCCCACCACGCCGCGTGCCGCACCGCGCTCGTCGACCGCCCTCCACAGCCCCGCTCGCCGCAGCGGCTCAGCTGGTCGGCCCGTCGCGGCGTCCACGCTGATCCGGGCCGAGGCTGCCTCCTCGGCGGGGTCACGGGTGCGAGACAGCGGGTCCGGGATCCGCAGCAGTTCGGCCGTTCGCGACGGCAAAGAGGGGGGCCGGCCGGCAATCGAGGTGAACGTGCCCCGGGCTCGGCCGACGCCCTGCCGGATCAACTCTTGCACGAGAGGCACCATCAGTGGGCGTGCCGGGAGGTCGGTCCAGTCCAGTTCCGGTGCTGCCGCGAGGTACACGATCAGTCCTTGTGCGCCGGAATCCACTTTGGCCGAACCGGCCTCGCCGTTCGTCTCGCCGGACGCGGACATCGATGGCGACCCGACCCACAGGACCACCGAGCCGTCGGGCATCGAGAGCAGCCGCTCACCCGCTTCGATGGTCGTGCCGGCGGGAATCTCGATCGGGAGCAGCCGGGAAACCGTGACCGGTCGCGCCAGTTCTGCGAGTTCAGCGCGGACCAACGAGAGCACGTCGGCCGACTCCCCGCCCGTTCCAGAGCCCGGAGCCGGGTTGACAACCAGGCGGGCCGCCGGGTCGCCCGGGTCATAGACCCGCGTCTCTCGCGACACCGCGAACGGGAGCGAGAGCGAGTTCACCATCGCGTCGGTCCACGTGTGCGCTGCCGCGGACCCTGCCTCGCCCCCCGGGGGGGTGATCAAGAGCAGCCCGCCGGCCGCCGCGAAACCGCGCAGACGCCTCCAGGCGTCAGGCGTGATCAGGTCCGGCCGCGGCAAAGCCACGGCGTCAAGCCCGGCAAGACGCGGCAGATCCAGCGCGCCGGGCTCGATGTCGATCACCTCGATGCCGCTGTCGGACACCCCCCCGGCGCCGCCCGGGTTGAGGGCGAGCCGGAGCCACTCCGCCGCCTCGAGTTCATCGACCCGTCCCCGCTCCCCGAACCGCTTTGGGGCCACGAGACCCACGCGGAGCGATTCGCGCAACTCGATCGGACGCCGGAACACGTTGTCGTCCGAGATGCTGTCCGCCGCGGTGGCCGCCTCGCCCGGGCGAGTCTCGGGGTGCTCGATCTGTGCGACCAGCACGGCGCTCGACGCCGGGCCTTGGGCGTCTCCCACGGCGGGCGGCTGCAGGGTGATGGCGGTCTCTTCCTGGCCCGCCCGGAACCTCGCGAGACCGGTCACGGGCCGGTTGGAACCGGCGGACGGCCGCTCGCCGACGGCCGCGAGCCGGATATTCACCGGCACGCTGAGTTCACGCGACACCCCCGGGCCAGAGCGCCGAACGCTGACGCGGACTCCCCCAGCCCCGCTCGCCCCAGTTCCCGCGGCGGGCGCCAGGAGCACGCCGCGCAGAGGCTCCACCGCACCGATCGCCAGGTTGTCGGTGGCCGTCGCGGCCGGCCTTGGCACGAGCAGCCGAACCCCGTCCGGCAGTCTCGGCAGCGGCTGGGTCGACACCGCGGCGATGTCGACAGAGCCATCAAGGAAATCGGAGATCACAACGACAAACGTCTCGTCCTGCGGAGCGGACTCGGCCCGGCGGGATCGGTCCGATTCGATCGCGGACACCGCAAGGGCCAGGGCCGCGCCGGGGTCCGACCTGGAATCGGTCGCCTCCACCGAGTCCACCAGCCGCGAGACCGCCGCAATATCAGGCGATGGCGGAGAGACCAACGCTTCCGCCGGAGCCGCCATGGCAATGAGCGCCGCGCGGTCCCCTGCGCCGGCGGCGTCGTTGCCCGCGGCGGAGCCCACCCGCCCCGAGAGTTGTGACAGGATGCCCTTGGCCAACTCCTTGTGTCGCTCGATCGCGCGACTCTCCGACCCATCGGTGCCCCGCGCCGAGGCGGTCATCGAGTTGTCGATCAGGATGTACACCGTGCGCCCCGCCGCACCGGAGGCCCGCCCGCCCGCGAGCAGCGGGTGCGCGATCGCCATCGCGGCCAGCAGCACGAGCAGGCACCGCGAGGCCAGCAGCAGCCACTGCTCGAACAGCAGCCGCTTGCGCTGCCGCCGGTACGCCTCCAGCAGGAACCGCATGGCCCCCCACATCACCGGTCGCCGCCGGCGCCGCATGATGATGTGGATGATGATCGGGAGCGACACCGCAAGCAGACCCGCGATCGCGATCCCGGGGTGAAGGAACGTCATGCCGCCCGCCCTCCGGACGGCTCGGCGCCGATTCGTCGTGCGTGGTTACCTGGGCTCCGCACTATCCGAGCTTCCCGCGCTTGATTCCCGCGTTTCGCCTGGCCATGAACGCCGCCATCGGCGGCCCAAGCCAATCGTGCGTCGATACGCGGTGGTAGTCGAATCCGAACGACCTTGTAATCCGTTCGATCGCGGCGAGGTGGGACTCGATCGCCTCGATGTACGACGCCCTGAGAGCCCGCGGATCAACCCGCAGCCGCGCCTCCCCCTCGAGCCCCTCGAACGGCGCGGTCTCGGTCAGGTTGAAGTCCCGCTCCGCTTGGTCGAGCACCTCGAAGACAATCACATCATGCCTGCGGTGCCGGATCCGCGCGAGCGACGAGCGGTACTCCTCCGGGTCAACGAACAGGTCGGAAATCACCACGATCAGGCAGCGGTTGGTCAGTTTCGCAAGCACCTGGTCCACCACGCGTCCGAGGTTGGTCGGCCGCTCGACCGGGTGCATCGACAGAGCCCCGACGATCTGCCGCCACTGCCCGGGCGAGCTCGATCGCTTCACCAGGGCCCGCATCTCGTCCGCGAACACCGCGAGACCCGCCCGGTCCCCCTGACGGAGCGCCATGTACGACATCGCCGCCGCGACGGCGGTCGCGTGGTCGTACTTGGTCCAGTGCGCCCGGCCGTCCGGCGAGGTCGCCCGGCCCGCCCCCGACGCGTCCTCGAAGGACCGCGTCCCGAAGTTCATCGAACCCGAGGAGTCCACGAGCACCATCAGGTCGAGATTGGTCTCCTGCTGGTATTGCTTAAGGTGGAGCTTGTCCGATCGGCCGAAGACCTTCCAGTCCAGGTACCGAAGGTCGTCCCCGGGCACGTAAGGGCGGTGCTGGGCGAACTCCACCGAGAACCCCTGGTAGGGGGACCGGTGCTGCCCGCTCATCACCCCTTCCACGATCATCTTGGCTCGCAGTTCGAGCGTCCCCAGCCGGGCCAGGGTTTGGGGGTGCAGGTACAACTGCGCATCGGCATGGGAACTGGTCGCCGCACTCGGCCGCGCCACCCCCTCAGGACCCCTTGGCCCGCCGGATCCATCCGGCGATTCGTCGTGACTCCGTTCTGAATCAGCCATTCAGTCAGATCCTACCCGGACGCCTGTGCGGGTGTTCACACGTGGCAGGTTCTCGGACCCCGAACCAACTTTCATGGAGGCATCCATCGAACCGAGGTGGGCACGGCTCTAGTGTACTCCCTAGTTCTTGCGCTCAGATCTGGCTTTTGGTCCCAAGAGGGGGTTGCGCGTGCGGCGTGGCTGGCGCTTGTTCGCATGAAAGGTGGGAGTGATCGAGTCGATGTCCGACCACCCCAACCAACAGACCGATGCAGCCACGGGTGATGATCCGACGCGTACCCCGCGCCCGTCCCACCCGCTTCCGGCAGAAGTGGCGTCAGACGCCGCGGACCTCCCGGTGCCGCAGCGAATAGGCAAGTACACGATCCGGCGGCTGATTGCTTCGGGCGGGATGGGCTCGGTGTTCGAAGCCGTTCAGGAACAGCCGCACCGCACGGTCGCAGTCAAAGTAATGAAGGGGGGGCAGGGGGCGCGATCGACCCGCCGCTTCGAGCTCGAATCGCAACTCCTCGCGCGCCTCCATCACCCGGGGATCGCCCAGGTCTACGACGCCGGTGTGTACCCGACACGCCACGGCTCGGCCCCGTACTTCGTCATGGAATACGTTCCGTCGGGGCTGCCGATCACCGGGTATGCCGAGATCCACGGCCTGAACCTGCGGGAACGCCTGGCGCTGTTCGTCAAGGTCTGTGAGGCAGTCGACCATGGTCATCGGCAAGGTGTGCTGCACCGCGACCTGAAGCCCGGCAACATCATCGTCGACGATCAGGGCAACGCCAAGATCATCGACTTCGGCGTCGCCCTCGCGATCGGGGCGGACGCGACCGCCGCCAGCATCGGCACGCTCGACGGCCAGCTCGTCGGGACGTTGCAGTACATGTCGCCCGAGCAGGTCGGCGACAGCACCGTGCAGGACATCGATGAGCGCAGCGACGTCTATTCCCTTGGCGTCGTTCTCTATGAACTGGTGTACGGGCGCATTCCCTATGACGTGACGGAGGTCTCGCTCCCCAACGCCGTCCGCATGATCCAGCAGGTTCCCTGCCGCCCGCCTCCGGAGTCGCTGCGGGAGGTTCCCAACGAAGTCGCGCGCCTGATCGAGGCCGCGACCGAGAAGGACCCGGCCCTGCGCATCCGCTCCGCCGCAGATCTGGCGAGAAACACGCAGCGGTACCTTGACGGTGAACCGCTCGACGTCCTCCGCGCCAGCCTTGCCTACCTCGCCGCCGCCAAGACCCGCAGCTACCTGCACCGCCATCGAGCCGTGCCACTCGCGGCCATCACTGTGGCTTCGGTCGTGGTCGCGTTCCTGGTCGGCGTGCCATTGGTGTACCGGTACACGTCCCTCAACAGCGCCTACGAGCGGAGTCTGGCCGGACTTGGCGGAGGCTTCGACCGGTTCGAATCGGTCCGGATGATCGGGATCGGAGTCGATGAGGAGACCGTGGCAGCCGCGGCGGAAGCGGGGATCACTGACTTTAAGGGGAACGCCGAAACAACCAGGCGACTCAACACCGCGCTGATGGAACGACTCCTTGGTTCGGGCGCGCGAGTGGTCGCGCTCGACTTCCACATGCCCTCGCGGACCCCCATCGATGAGGGCTTCGCGAGCGCAGCGAGATCTCTTCGGCAATCGGGTATCGATGTGGTGGCGTGCTCGGTTTCCTGGGCGCCGGTGAGCCAGGATGACTATGCCGGCATGAGCCCCACGATCGCCCGTGAGGTGCAGGTCGGCACCGCCTCCGGCCAGTTCAGCGACCACTACCTCTGGAAGCTCGACCTGTTCGTGCAACGCGGCGACGAGCCGCCGCGAGAGTCCCTCGCCCTCGCCGCCTTCGGATGCTGGCGCCACCCCGGTGTCGAACGGGTCGTCGGCTTTGACCGTCCCAATGCGACGGTGACCGTCAACTACGTGGCGCGGGAGGCCGAGGCCCGTCACATCATCCGGACCATCGCCCCGACCGACCGCGTCGTGCTCACCGCG
Source organism: Phycisphaeraceae bacterium (assembly GCA_019636655.1). Lineage (NCBI taxonomy): Bacteria > Pseudomonadati > Planctomycetota > Phycisphaerae > Phycisphaerales > Phycisphaeraceae > Phycisphaeraceae bacterium. Next base: position 110,294 of record JAHBXB010000004.1, read on the forward strand.
GGGCACGAACCCGAAACTCAGGGGGATGCCGGCTTCGGCCTGCGGCCCGGCGACACGGTCGGGTATTTCGCTCTCCCGATGCCGCCGATAGAGCGATTCAGGGAAGCGATGTACTCGGCGGCGCAGGTTCTCCGTGCTTCACCCGGGCAGCTCAGGGAGTGGTTCGAGGGAAAAGCCGTCGTCGTCGGCCGGACCGATGTCGAGGCCGACACGTTCCCTCATTCGGCCCTTGGAAAGGCGCCCGGTTTCTGGGGGCACAGCTCCGGCCTCGAGCTGCTCATCCGCGGTGCGGCCACGTGGTCGCCGTCGGCCAACCACGGCTACGCGGCGACGCTCATCGGTGCCCTGCTGGGAATCCTGTTCGCCGCCCTCTGGCCCCAGCGAGCCCTGATGCGTGCCCTGGCGGTGGCCGGCGCGGCGGTTCTCGCGATAGCCGCAAGCCTTGCGTGGTACCGCATCGATATGACAGTCTATTTCAATCCCATGGTTCCGCTCGTGGCGACCCTGATCGCGGCCGAGGCCGGCTCCTTGTTCCTGCGCCGGTTCCACGCCCCCAGCACCTGATCGTGCCCGACGCCCCGGGGCTCAGCGGGGCGATTCGTAGACAGGAGTTCAGACGATGGAGCACGTACTCGTGGCCTGTTCGAGGTGTATCCAGGGCTTCGGGCAAGCGGTCCATAGCCGCAGGGCTCGGCGCCGTTCCGCTCTCCCGAGCGACGAGATGGAGGTGGCATCATGACGGTCAAGAGCGTCGGCCTGTTAGGCGAGAGCGGAAACACCCCGGCCTGGGTGTTTGCTGTTGCCGGCACAGTTGATCCCTCAGGGGTTCGGTACGCGACGGGCGGTACCACCTTCATCCACACCCAGTTCGATGTTCCGGGCGACTCGGAAGATCCTCGCGATTACTACATCATGCTGTGCACTCTGGCGGAGAACGGTGTCGCGGCAGGCGAGTTCAAGCCACCGTGGCTGAAAACCACGATGGACAACGCCCCGGTGTTCGAACTTGAGTCCGCTGGCTCCGGCCAGCCCGATCCCATCGCCTACTTCGCCGCCGGAGCCTGGGGGTTCCCCATCGGCCGAACCAAACGGCTCACCGGCAGTTCCGAGGGGACGTTCTTTGCGATCCAGTGCACCCGCGAAACCGCCGGCGAGGTGGACCGATTCGTGCATATCTACGGTTCGGACCTCATCCTCTATCTTCCCGACGGCACACAGACGCACAGTCCGCTCAAGCCGGGGACGTTCGTTGAAGCTCGCGGCACCGGGAGCGGCATTACGGTCTCGGGCCCGTACACCTACTCGCCGAGCGAGAACGCGAATATCTACTACATGGTCGACACTCTCAAGAAGCGCGCCAACGCCTATTCCGGCCTCCCGCAGTGCCCGTAGGCGCACCATGAAGGAGATGGTTCAGGCCCGCCGCCCGGTTGCGGTGGGCCTCTGCGCTTCCAGTCTCAATCCGCTTCCATCTGATTCGCAGCCAGGGCGTTCTGCCGGAGATGCTCGGGGCTCAGCGTCCCCACCACCACGGACGACACGGCCGGGTTCCCGAGCGACAGCCGCAGCGACGCGGCGACCGGATCGGCCTGGCCCGCCGTTCCAATCCCGCGCAGGCGCCCCGACGCCAACGGCTTTTTTGCCAGCACGCCGACGCCCCGCTCTCCCGCGGCCGTGATCGCGGGCAAATCTCTCATTTCCTCCGGATTCAACGTGACCATGACAACGTCGCACAAGTCCACAGCCAGCAGCGCCCCTTCGGGAGTCTTGGTGCTGGCCCCGACGGCACGGATCGCGCCCGCCTTCTGAAGCCGGCGCAGAGCCCGGAGCGCCCCCGACTCCCGAAGAACCCACGCATCGCGCCCGTCGCTGTGCAGGAGCACGATGTCGAGGACGTCGGTCCGGAGTCTCTCGAGCGACCGCCGCACCGAGGCCTCAACCGAGGACTCGGAAAAATCGAACGTCGAGGAGCCGCGTCCATCCGCCGTCGCGGCGAACTCCTCCCCCGCCTTCGTGCACAGCAAAAACCCGCTCCGCCCACCGCCCGCCCCGGCCGAGAGCAGCGCGCCGAGACGCTCTTCGCTGACGCCGTACGCGGGCGCGGTGTCCAGCAGGGTGATTCCGACCTCCGCCGCTGCGTCCAGCAGCGCCGCCGCCTGGGCGTCCGTCGGAAGATCGAAGGCGTCCGGGTGCTTCAGGCCCTGGGTGCGGCCGATCTTGACCGTCCCCAGCGAGAGGCACGACACGCTCAATCCCGTCGAACCAAGTTTGCGACTCGGCAGCATGGGGTCCTCAGGTTACATCCACCCTGGCGTCGTCATACGCGGGGCCTATCGGCTCCACTCCAGCCGTTCATCGTTCCAAGCCAGTTCCGCCACGGCCGGCCGCGGCCAATCGGCCAGTTCGGTGTGCGTACCGGGCTTGCCTCGCGACTCGCCCGCACGCGGCGTGATCCCCCTCTCTGCGAGCAGGTCGCACACGCGGCGGGCCACCAGCGGGGCGAACGCGAGTTTCGTCGGCCACACCGCGGTCGCGGCCTCCCCGACCGGCGTGACCACCGGCTCGTCCGGACGATCCCCGTTCTCGGTCAGACCTTCGGCGCGATCGATCCGCAGCGTGGCCCATTCCGCGTTGGAGACGTCGATCCACCCGATGCACGCCGCGATCTCCTTCTTGGCTTCCGCGATGAGCGCCCCGCGATCCAGCGCCACGCCCCCCTCGGCCAGCTGGCCACCGACATACCACACCGCCCGGCCCGAACTGTCCTTCTGGGAGGTGATGGTCAGGCGGGGCTTCTCCGACAGCGCGATGCAGTGCCCGTACACCAGCGGAAGCGTGGCCGACCGCACCATGACCATGTGCAGCGGTCTGGTCTGCATAAGGTCGGGGGCCTCCGCGTGTCGGGTTGCTGGGCCGGCGGCGTCCAACTCTCGCGCAAGGCGGGCGTTGGCCTCTCCCGCCGCGAGGATGATGTGCCGGGGCGCCAGCACCAGGCGCCGCTGCCCATCCCCGGCTGCGCGCACGTTCACCCGCACACTCCCGTCCGTCGATTCGCCAAAGAGCCCGTCGGCCGCGCTGTCGCCCAGCAGGAGAGCCCCGCCGAATCGGTCCGCGAGGTTCCTGACCAGCGACCGCGGATCAAGGACCGGCTCATCGACCCGGTACACCGAGACGCTCCCGGGGGCCGCCGCCAGCGCCGCGGGCCGGTCTTTCGGATCCACGCGGCTGACCTCGGTGCGGATCACCTTAGACGCCGCGAGCCCGGCGAACTTCGAGGCGATCGACGCCGTCGTCCAGAGGTGCTGATGATCCCTGAGCACCTGAGTCTCACTCAGGTCCACCTCACCGCGTCCTGCGAGACACTCCCGCCAGATCTCCGGCATCGCCGCGATCGCTTGCGAGGCGCGGGACGCGGCTCCGGTCAGCGCGTACTTGACCCCCCCGTGAATGATGCCCTGCGACGCGATGGTCTGCCGCGACCCGAGCGCAGCGGCTTCGACGACCGCAATCAAGTACCCAGCCGCGTGAAGCCTGCACGCGGTCCACAACCCCGCGACTCCACCGCCGAGGATCACCACGTCCAGGTTGATGGTCTTCTCGGCGGTCATGCGGGCCCGGATTCTACAAGGACCACGGACCCGCCGACTTCCCCTCGCGCCAAGGATCCGTGCATGGGAAAGTGCTATGCCGAGATCGATGCCCGCCTCCGCGAGTTCATCCTGTCGCAGCACGTGTTCTTCGTGGCCACCGCGCCGCGGGGCGAGCAGGGACACATCAACGTTTCACCCAAGGGACTCGACTGCCTGCGCATCCTCGGGCCACAAAGCGTTGGGTACGTGGACTACACGGGCAGCGGCGTGGAGACCATCGCCCACATCCGCGAGAACGGCCGGCTCACCATCATGTTCTGCGCCTTCGAGGGCTCGCCCAATATTGTCCGGCTCTACGGCCGTGGCCGCGTTGTCGAGGCGCCCGATCCGGAGTTCCCGGCGCTGTTCGAGCGGGGCGCCTTCCCCCGCCTCACCACCGCACGCTCGATCATCGTGTTGGACATCAACCGCATCGCGGATTCGTGCGGCTTTGGCGTCCCGAGATACCAGTACGTCGGCGAGCGTGACCAGTTGGTAACTATGGGCGATCGCAGAGGCCCCGACGGCCTCGCCGCCTACCAGCGGCAGAAGAACGCGGCCAGCATCGATGGGCTCCCCGGACTCAGGTCGGCAACCGCCGACGACGGCGGTCACGCCTGACTCCCGGGGCGGCTACGGTCGGGGCATGGAATACCGCCAACTCGGCCACTCGGGCTTCAAGGTTCCTGTCCTGTCCTTCGGCGCCGCAACCTTCGGCGGCGGCACCGAGTTCTTCAAGGCCTGGGGCGCCAGCGATGTCGCCGAGGCGACGCGCCTGGTGGATATCTGCCTTGAGGCCGGTGTCACGATGTTCGACACCGCCGACATCTACTCAAAGGGGCTCTCCGAGGAGATCCTCGGGCAGGCCATCAAGGGCCGGCGCGACCAGGTACTGATCTCCACCAAGGGCACCTTCAGGTTCGGCGAGGGCCCGAACGATGTCGGCTCCTCGCGACACCACCTCACCAGCGCGATCGACGCCAGCCTCAAGCGACTCCGCACCGACCGGATCGACCTCTACCAACTTCACGCGTTCGACGCCCTCACGCCGATCGAAGAGGTCCTCGGCACCCTGGACGACGCCGTTCGCGCGGGGAAGATCCGCTACATCGGCTGCTCGAACTTCTCCGGGTGGCACCTGATGAAGTCGCTCGCGGTCTCCGAGAAGTACGGCCTGGCCCGCTACGTCGCCCACCAGGCGTACTACTCTCTGATCGGTCGCGACTACGAGTGGGAACTGATGCCCCTGGGCCTCGACCAGCGCGTCGGCGCCGTCGTGTGGAGCCCGCTTGGCTGGGGCCGTCTCACCGGCAAGATCCGGCGGGGCCGCCCGCTCCCGGAGACCAGCCGGCTGCACAGCAAACTGTCGATCGACAACGGCCCCCCGGTGGCCGACGAGTACGTGTACAGGGTCGTCGAGGCGATCGACGAGGTCGCCGCGGAACTCGGCGGCGGGAAGACCGTCGCCCAGATCGCCCTCAACTGGCTGCTCCAGCGCCCCACCGTCGCGACGATCATCATCGGCGCGCGCAACGAGGAGCAACTCAGGCAGAACCTCGGCGCCGTCGGGTGGAACCTCACGCCCGAGCAGGTGGCGAGGCTGGACGCCGCGAGCGCCACGGACCGCGCGTACCCCTACTGGCACCAGCGAGGATTCGCCGAGCGCAACCCGAGCCCGGTCTAGCGCTACCGGCTCCCCAGCGCGGCCTGCAGAATCGCCCCCGTCTCCGCCAGGTCCGTTCGCTTGGTCATCACCCGGATCACGAGGCGCTCTGCATCAACGCGGGTCTCGCCAAGCGACACCAGGGCCCCGACCGCCTCTTCCGCGGCCGGCGACAAGGCGCTGCTTCCGCCCCCCGCCCGCCGGCCGGTGCCCGCGCCCGGCACCGAGTCCAGGTCGGCAAACCCATCGGCCTTGCCGTGCAACTCGGCGATGATCGTCTCCGCAAGCCGCGGCCCGATCTTCGGCAGCTCCTTGAGCGACCGGGCATCCCGGTTGGTGATCGCCGCGGCGATCGCCCCCGGCTCCAAGGCCATCGCGTTGAGCGCCCGCTTGGTCCCCAGCCCCTTTACGGTTGTGAACAGTTCAAAGAACTCTCGTTCCCGCGGCGTGGCGAACCCCAGCAGGCGAGGCGCAAACGAAGATCCCTGGTCCGGCGATTCCAGGTACTGCAGTGTGTGCAGCGTGATCGGCCGCCCGATGGCGCCGTCGCCAGTCAGGCGAACGGCAAGGTAGTGCGGCAGCAGCACCTGGTAGGCGATCGGCCCCGGCGCGCCGTCGGCATGGAGCGGCACAACGGTTGCGGAGTGGTCGTCGATCGACTCAAGCAGGCCGGTAAGGCGGAGGATCATGGTGGGGTCAGGGTACCAGCCTGATGCAGCCGGGGAGCCTGGCGCAGAACTTGCGCTGGACGGCCCGATTCGGGTGCGCATCCCGCGTGGGTCGATGACTACCCGCCGGAGGGGGGCAGGATTGGCACGATGACCGCGATACCAGGCAGTACCGGAAATCTCGCCCCGATTCACAATCCTCCACCCGCTCCTCCGGGGATCGGGCGAACGCGCCTCAGGCTCGTGCCCGCGCGGGAGGGGGTGCTTCCCCGCACCGGCGTGCTGCTGGTCGGAACCGAGGCGACCATTGCCAGCCTCAGGCTGCAGTTGGGGCATCTTGATCCCGAGCCGGTTGTTGCCGGCTGCGTCCCGATCGGGGTGGATGGCCACACTGAGATCGCGGGCCTGCCCGCGCTTGGCCGCCTCGAGGACCTGCCGTCGATCCATGCCCGCTACCGCCTCACCGTGGCGCTCATCTGTCTGCCCGGGATGACCCAAGAACTGGAAACCCGGCTCCGAGGTGTCTTCCGGACCATCGGGGTTGACATCAAGGTGGTCCCGGCGCTGGAAGAGATCCTCCGGGCCGCCGGACCCCGCGCAGTTGCGGATGGGGGGGGACCGGGGGAGGGGGGGGGGCCCCCTGGGGCTGCCACGACGGACCGGGCCCGGAGGTACCGCCCGCCTCCTCCGTTGGACCTGGCGAAACTGGTCGGCCGCGAGCCCTATGGGCTGGATGAGCAATCGGTCCGCCGCACCCTGGCCGGAAAGCGGATCCTTATTACGGGCGCGGGCGGCAGCATCGGGTCCCACTTGGCCCGAGTGGCCGCGGCCTTCGAACCCTCTCAACTGGTTCTGATGGAACGGGCGGAGAACGCCCTCTTCGAGATTGACCGGACGATGGGGGAGCGGCACCCCAATGTGCCCCGACGGGCGGTGCTCCACGATGTGGTCGATGAGGCCGGCACCCGCCGGCTGCTCAGCGAGATCCGTCCCGAAGTGGTCTTCCACGCGGCCGCCCACAAGCACGTCCCCCTGATGGAGGACCACCCGGGTCACGCCGTCACCAACAACCTGTTCGGCACCAAGTCCATCGCCGACGCCGCGGCCGAGGTCGGGACCGAGCGGTTCGTCATGATCTCCTCAGACAAGGCGGTCAACCCGCGGTCGGTGATGGGGGCGACCAAGCGCCTTGCGGAGATCTATGTCCGTTCCCTTGCCGCCGGTCGCGCAGGCCCGAAGCCAACCGGACGGTTCAGTATGGTCCGGTTCGGCAATGTCCTGGGTTCGGCGTGCAGCGTTCTCAACATCTGGGCGACCCAGCTTGCCGAGGGCGGACCGCTGACCGTGACCGATCCGCGGATGACCCGCTACTTTATGACCATCCCCGAGGCGGCGACGCTGGTCATCCAGTCCGCGGCGATCGACCACGATCCCCTCCTCGCCCCTGTGTACGTCCTGGACATGGGAGCCCCAATCAGCATCGTCGATCTCGCCAGACGGTACATCCGGGCGTCGGGTCTCGTTCCACAAGTGCATGGAGATTCGGAGGTTACAGATCCAGGCGAAGTCGTGGAAGTCGTCTTCACAGGCACGCGCCCGGGCGAGAAACTCCATGAAGAACTCGCCTACGCCGCCGAGGCCCTGCAGCGAACGCAGTACCCCGGGATCAACACGTGGGCCGGACCGGCGCCCGAGGCCTCCGGGGGACTCGATGCGGATTCGGCGATGATCGATGAGTTATCAGCCGTCCGGACCTGCTCTGACCGGGCCGAAGTGCTCGCCGCGATCCGCCGGTACATTCCCGGACTCCCGGGCGGCCAGTAATGATAGGATTGTGTTTGGTTCTTGCAAGAGAACAGTGGGGAAGCGGTAGAATGTGCCGATCCATTCATGGAGCCTTAACCGTCTGAGTCAGGCGGTGAAAGTTCGAGCGGAGTCTCGGAGCCGGCGCCCAGGAAGGCGACGGTGTGGGTGGGGTGGCTCGTGAGGAGAACACGCGGCATGGACACGAACGGCAGGCAGCGGGTGCTGAACGAGGCGATCGAGGCCCGGGCACGTGCAGAGTCGTTGCTGTTGGATCTGGCCAAGTCCCGGTCCGAGTGTGAGGAGTTGCTCCGGAAGTCGGGCCGGACCGACGCCGTCAAGAGCGTGACCGGCCAGTCTGCGATCGACCGGGCGATTGATGAGGCCCGGCGGACGATGGACGTGCTGGAGCGGCAGATCAGCGAACTCCGGGGGGAGATGGCCATGGCGGGTGAGTTCGGGGCCGGGGACATGCGCGATGTCGTGGCGGCGGTCGAGGTCACGGTTGGCCGGTTTCGCCCAGCCGACCTGTACCGCGCCGGAGCCTGACCTCGGAGATTGATGATCGATGGGGTGTACCAACCGGACCGGCCCTCGGGCCGGTCTATTCGTTGACCCGGTCACAGTCTGATCGTCTACGCGTTGTCCTAGGCTGGGGGCATGAACGACTCCATCAACCATGTGGCCCCGGCAGCGACCTTGCGGATCAAGCGGATCTCAGATCGAGCGACGCTTCCTGCGTACCACTCAGCCCTCGCGGCGGGGATGGACTTGGCCGCGTGCCTGTCCGCCGAGGAGGAGGCGGCAGGTGGGATCGTGCTGACGCCAGTCGCCGCGGGAGGACGACCGGTCCTCATCCGATGCGGATTCGCCATGGCTCTGCCGGGGGGGTTCGAAGCCCAGGTCCGGCCCCGCTCGGGGCTCGCAACCAAGTTCGGGGTGACGATGCCCAACGCGCCCGGAACGATCGATGCGGACTACCGGGGAGAGGTGATGGTTCCCTTGATCAACCTGGGTCCGGCGGAGTTCGTGGTCGGGCACGGTGTCCGGATCGCTCAGATGGTGATTGCACGGGTCGAGCACGCGCGGATCGCCGAGGTTGACGAACTTGAAGTGACCGTGCGCGGCGCGGGAGGGTTTGGCAGCACGGGACTTGTGAGCGCAGGACAAGGCTAGCGCGCGTCGATGTTCATGGCATGTTCGCGTGGAGCAGGAACCCTGGTTGCTCCAAGTGCCTCTGGTTATTGACGTTGCAATCGTGGGTGACGATGGTAAGGTACAGAGAGCAGGGTGTGGGTCAAAGGGGGGCCGGACGCATTCGCGGCCGGCGGTGGTGAATCGTGCGCCCCATGGTGGGGTTCAACGGAGGAGCAAAAAGAATGAAGAGCCGTTCTTGTGCTCGCGGGGCTGCCGCGGCTGCGATCATTGCGTCGGCGGCGGGCGTCGCCATGGCCGGACCGGACGTCATCGTCGGCGAGTTGCCGGATCTGCAGAACTACGGCGGATCGGGTGGCAAGCACGCATACGCGGTCGGGACCACCTCCTGCAATATCGGCGACCAGGTGCTCGACTGGTACTCCGGGACGAACCAGCACCCGGTGATCTCCCAGAACCTATACCGGCTGATGAACGGGCGGTTTGAACAGATCGGCCAGGCTTGGCTCAAGCACGGCTTCTGCTCGCTGCAGGGGAACGTGTGCAACACGTGCAACGGCGACGGCAACGGCTGCAACGGGCTGGGCACCAACTGCTCAGACCCGTACAGCTCGGGCCTGAACGGCACGCAGAGCGGCCTGGGCCCCAAGAGCGAGGTGAACGCGGCGACCGGGTTCTTCCCCTATCCGTGGATCAACAACGGCTCGGGTTCGGGGACGCTCTTCAAGCGGCTCCAGGCGAACGACTCCGACCTCGGTCTCGCCGGCGCGCAGTACTTTGTTTCGAGCATGTACGTGCAGCCGCAAGATGCGCTCGCGGGCAACGACAACAACAACGAGTCGTACCGGCAGGTGACCATCGGCGGCGCGCCCAACTACACGATGTCGCTGACCGGCGCCACCCAGCGCATGAAGCCGGGCATCCAGGCCTGGAAGGACATGGACGCCTCGGTCACGCTGACGAACGTGGACATCGCGGGCGACGGTCGCTTCATCATCGGCAGCAAGGCGACCAGCCTGGGCGGCGGCCAGTACCGGTACGAGTACGCCGTGATGAACCTGAACTCCGACCGGAGCGGGCAGTCGTTCTCGATCCCGCTGCCGTCGGGGGCGGTGGTGTCGAACACCGGGTTCCACGACGTCGACTACCACTCGGGCGAGCCGTACTCGGGAACGGACTGGTCCCCCGCGGTGACCTCGTCGGCGATCACCTGGTCCACCCAGACGTTCGCCCAGAACGCCAACGCCAACGCGCTGCGCTGGGACACGATCTACAACTTCCGCTTCGACTGCAACGTTGCGCCGGGCAGCGGCGGGGCGACGATCGGCCTGTTCAAGTCCGGGAGCCCCGCGTCGGGCGCAGGTCTGGCGATTATCCCCGGCGGCGGCCCTCTGCCTCCTCCGTCGAATGACAACTGCGCAAACAACCTCACGGTCAGCAACGGCACCACGTCGTTCGATACCACGGCCGCGACGACGGACGGCCCGGCCGAGACTCTGTGCAATGTCTCGAGCAGCGACCAGATCGGCCAGGACATCTGGTTCAAGTACGTCGCCACTGGTACCGGCAGCACGACGTTCAGCCTGTGCGGCTCCTCGTACGACACGCGCATTGCGATCTACGCCGGCGCATCGTGCCCGGCCGGGGTGAACACGGCGATCGCCTGCAACGACGACAGCAACACGTGCGGTACCAACTCGCTGCAGTCCAACCTCGTGGTCGCGACCACGGCCGGCCAGACGTACCTGATCCGCGTCGGCGGCTACCAGGCCCTGTTCGGGGCCGGCACACTGACCATTACCGCCCCGACCGGCGGCGGCGGCGGCCCGGTAAACAATGACTGCGCCAACGCAACCACAATCGCGTACCCGAGCACCACCGCGTTCTCCACGGCGGGCGCCACCACTGACGGGCCGGCCGAGAGCGGGTGTGGGTTCTGCTGCAACGACAACCAGATCGGCTCGGACATCTGGTACCGCATCACGCCCTGCGCCTCGGGGACCGTCACGGTCAGCACCTGCGGCGCCAGCTACGACACCAAGCTGGGCATCTATCCTAACTCCTGTCCCGTCTCCAGCGGCACGCAGATCGCGTGCAACGATGACAACGGCCCCAGTTGCCAGACCACCCGTGCATCGGTCAGTTTCACGGCCGTCGCAGGGACGACCTACCTGATCCGTGTCGGCGGCTACAACGCCGCGACCGGTACGGGCAACCTCGTGATCACCGGTCCCACGTGCCCGGTAGCGCCGACGAACAATGACTGCGCCAACAGGATTGGGCTTGGCCTGGGCACGCAGGCGTTCAGCACGGCCAACGCGACGACCGACGGGCCGTCGACTTTCTGCGGCCAGATCGGCCAGGACATCTGGTACAACCACCCGGCCCAGTGCACCGGCCAGCTCACGCTGAGCCTCTGCACCCCGGCGCCGTCGTTCAACACCGTGATGGCCGTGTACGCCAACGCCGGCTGCACGAATCTCGCCACCAGACTGATCACCTGCAACGACAACGCCGGCGGTGCCTGCCCGTCGGGCGCTTCGCAGATCAAGATCAACATCGTCCAGGGCCGGAACTACACGATCCGTATCGGCGGCGTGGGCTCAGCGACGGGGACGGGCACGATCACCGCATCGTGCGTGGCGCACTGCCGTGCCGATTGGGACGGGAACGGCGTGATCGACCCGGCGGACATCGCCGTGTACATCAACGACTGGTCCGGTTCGGTGGGCGCCGGCACGCTGCTGGGCGACTTTGACAACACCGGCACGGTCGATCCGTCCGACATCGCCCAGTTCATCAGCCAGTGGCTGGCGGACCTGCAGTCCGGCAACTGCTCCTGATCGATCCAGAGCGTTGCAGCAACGAAGTCGCCGGCGCGGCCCCGAGGCCGCGCCGGCTTTCGTTTTGGGCTTCACCACGACCGGCGCCCGCTGCTCTGGACCTACAGTGGCAGTCCATGGATTGGACCATCGTCATCGGAGTGATCGTCGCCGTGCTGCTGATCGGCAGCGGCATGGCCGTGCTGTGGTGGAAGATCGCGGCGAGGATGGCCCCGTACAAAGATGAAAGCCCGGCACGCGGCAGGAAGACTGCCGCGGGTTCGGGTGACGAAGAGGTCGTGGTCATCCGTCGCAGCGGCGATGCGGCCCCGCACGAGAAGGGCCCCTAGGCCGCGTACGCTCACCGGCGTGAGCCACCCGAACGATCAGCACGAGCCTGCCGACTCGGGAGCGGATCCCGCCTCGATCCACTCCGCGCCCGGCGAGGCGGCGGCCACATCCACGCCGACCCGGTACCGGCTGCGGGTGGCCTACGAGGGGACCGAGTTCTGCGGCTGGCAGCGGCAGGCCGTGGCCAACCCGCATCACCCGCACGCGCGGGTCGATGAGCCTTCGGAGTCCGGCGGGACCGACGATGCCGGGCCTGATCTGGCCCCGCCAACAACCGGCGAGAGCGAACCGGCGAAACCGGAACTCAGGACCGTGCAGGGCGTCCTCCAGCGGGCGGTCCGCGAGGTGGTCCGCGAGCCTGTGGTCATCCTCGGATCGAGCCGGACCGACTCGGGCGTCCACGCCCGCGGGCAGGTCGCGGCGTTTACGGCGGGGCTGACCGGGGAACGCGGGCGCGGCTGGCCGGCCGATCGAGGCACGGAGCCGCTGGTGCGGGCGATCAACTCGAGGCTGCCGCCGGATGTCGTCGTCGTTGGGGCGGACATCGTGCCCGCGGGCTTCGATCCGATCGGGGACTGCACCGCGAAGGGGTACACCTACTCGATGCTGGTTTCGCCGAACCGTCCGCTGTGGGAGCGGCGGTGGGTGCACCACGTCTGGGCGCCGCTGGATGTCGGGCGGATGCAGGAGGCCGCCGCGGTGCTCGTGGGCGAGCACGACTTTGCTGGCTTCGCCGCGGCGGGCCACGGGCGCAAGACAACGGTGCGGCGGGTCTTCGACTGCTCTGTCCGGGAGACTCCTTCGCCGCTGCAGGCGCCGGGGGAGCAGCGGGTGGTGATCTCCATCAGTGGCAGCGGGTTCCTGTGGAACATGGTCAGGATCATCGCGGGGACGCTGCACGAGGTTGGACGGGGGAAGGTGGATGTGGCGCAGGTGCGCGAAGCGCTCGCCACCGGCGACCGGCGCAAGGCTGGGCCGACGCTGCCGGCGTGCGGGCTGTGCCTGGAGTGGGTGAAGTATGAGTAGGGCCGCGCCGAGTGCTCTTGCTGTGTGCGCGATATGGATTGCGCTGATCGGCGTTGTGTATCTGCTTCGGTTGCGATACTCGGTGGTCTGGTCCGGACAACTGGCCGGCGCCTGCATCACGGTCATGGTGGCGGAGGGGACTCTCACCGTCGGGCGCTCCACTCAAGTTCTCGGAGGAGGTCCGCTGCCTGGCTGGATGCTCTATCCGCGGAGCGATGAACTCGGCTTTGCTGCGGGACCGTTTGGCTGGTGGTTCGAGGGGCACTTCTCGGTGCAGGACAGCAGGGTTGTCATTCCGCTGTGGGCGCTGGCAATACCGACCGTTCCCATCGTCGTGTGGGCCAACCGTCGGCTCGGGATCGCGCGCGGGGGTCGCTGCCGCTCCTGCGGCTACGACACGCAAGGCTTGCCGAGCGGCATCTGCCCGGAGTGCGGGCGGGCAGAGAGGTCGTTACCCTGCGGCGTCGATGCTACCTGCTGATCCACGGAGCCTCCTGCAGCATCAACCGGTCCACACGTGCGAATCCTCCACATCTCAACCCGGCTCATCCTCGGCGGTTCGCAGGAGAACACCGTCCTGTCGTGCGAGGGGCAGGCCCGTCTTGGGCACGAGGTGCACTTGGCGTTCGGCCCGATCTACGGGCCCGAGGGGTCGTTGCTGGCAAGGGTCGAGGGCTTCAACGCCCGCTGCACGCACGGGGCCGAGCGGACGTGCTTCGGCGAAGCATGCCGGCCGATCGGGATCCACGTCGTTTCGCACCTTGAGCGCGAGATCCGGCCGCGGGCCGACCTCGCGTGCCACGGGGAACTCAAGCGGCTGGTCACGAGTCTTGGCCCTGATGTCGTGCACACGCACTCGAGCAAGGCCGGGATCCTCGGGCGGCTGTCTGCGTGGTCGGTGATGAAGTCCTCGGGCGCCGGGAAGCCGCTGGTCGTGCACACGATCCACGGGCCGCCGTTCCATCGCTATCAGTCGGCGATGAAGAACGCGATCTACATCGCGGCGGAGCGCTGGGCAGCGAGGCGGTGCCACGTGATCGTGAGCGTGGCGGACGCCATGACGGACCAGTTCCGAGCCGCGAAGATCGGTCGCGACGGGCAGTACGTCACGGTCTACTCAGGCATGGAGGTCGAGAAGTACCTCGACGCTGCGCCCGGGGAGGACCGCGAGTCGATGCGCCGCGAACTCGGGCTGCACCCGGCGGATCTCGTGCTGGGCACCGTGGCCCGCCTGGCCGAACTCAAGGGGCACGACGACCTGCTCGAGGCCCTCGGCGAGAAGCTCAAGCAGAACCCACGTTGGAAACTGCTGTGGGTGGGCAACGGATGGTGGCGCGACCGGCTGCTGAGCCGGGCCCGCGGTATGGGACTGGGAGTCGTCGAGCGCGACCGAGGACAGACCGGGCCGGGGCAGGTGATCGTCACGGGCCTGGTCCCCAGCGAGCGGGTCCCGGCGATGATGCGGGCGATGGATGTGCTGGTGCACCCGAGTTATCGCGAGGGCCTGCCGCGGACCGTGCCGCAGGGGCTGCTGTGCGGCGTGCCGGTGGTCGCGTACGACGTCGACGGCACGGGCGAGATCTGCCGCGACGACGAGACCGGGCTGCTGGTGGATTGCGGAGACATCGAGGGGCTGGAACTCGCGATCGACTGGATGGCCGAGCATCCGGACGAACGCGCCGCGCTCGCGGCCCGCGGGCGGGAAGAATGCCGGGTGAAGTTCTCTGCTGCGACCATGGTGGACGATCTGGAACTGGTCTATCGCGCGGGCCTCGAGGGGCGATCCGCGGCGGACGCGGTGAAGGGCGGCGCCGGATGATGGGTCCCGGCGCGAGGCGGGCGGCCTGGGCCGCGACGCTCGTGCTGGCGGGCGCCGCCGCTTCGGCACCGGCCCAGTTGCTGAACCTGAACTCGCCCGCAGCGCCGGCGCCGGGCGAGGGTCGGGCGGCGATCGCGCTCCGCGCGCAGATGCGGCGGGAGATCAACGATCGGCTGGCGGTGGCGACGGAAGAGATAGAAGGGGACGTCATCGGCGCGCGGGTCGGGGTCTCGGTCCGGCGGTTGATCGCGGCGCTCGCGATCAAGGGTGAGGCCCTGGGCGAGGCCGGCTCCGCCCATTTGCTCGCCGCGCGCACGCTGACGAACCGGTTGGTCGAGGTCGATGCGATCGCGGCCTGGCTCGGGGCCGATGGCGACGAGGCGCGGCGGGCTGTGGCCGAGACACTGTTCAACGCCACCACCAGGCTTGCCGTTCCCGCAACCCAGCCGGAACTTGATGCATGGCTGTGGGAGTTGCTCTCGCCATTGGTGGACGCCGCTTGGGAGTCCGGTCCCAACGCGCTGTGGGTCGGGAGGTGGGAACGCGGGGACCTTACCGCGACCCTGATCGACCTGGCCCGATCGCGCACCGGCGGCAGCGACAGGGCGGTGCGGAACGCCCGGGATTCGCTGGTCGCGGCGGGCCAGCGAGGGCGGGGCGATGCGGTCGGGGTCTTCGAGCGGGCGCTGGAACTCCTGGCACAGCGGCGGTCGCTGGGCGGATCGGTCGGCGTGATCCGCGAGGCCCGCCCGGCGTGGCGCGTGCTGGAACAGGTGTCGCGCCGGGACGAGACCGAGTTATGGGAGATGCTGGCGGGGATCGGGAGCAAACTGATGTCGCCCGCGGACATGGGGACCGATCCGTCGATCGTCGCGGTGCTCGCGAGCGTTCAGCGAGACAACGCGAACCTGGCCGACCTGCGCGCAACGAGCCGGGCGTTGACCCTCGAGCCCAAGGGGCCGTTCGCGGCCTCTCCGGCGGGCATCCGCTTGGCCAGGCTGCGGTTGCTGCGGATCGGGCAGGCCATGACGAAGCCGCCGACGGCCGCCGCGGCGAACGATGAACTGCTGGAGAGCATCGCGGTGGTGGCCCGCATCGCGGCGGTTCCCGGCGAGGCCGAGGCGAGGATGGCGGCGAACGCCGACGGAGAGGGGGCCGCCGCGTGGAAGGCAGTAAGCGGCGACAAGGCGGCCGAGTTGGCGGCGGCAATCGATGAGGCCAGGAGCGAGTGGATCGAGGCGTGGGGACGCGGCGCGGAGGCCGCGGCGGCGGCCGAGCGGCTCGACCGGCTGCGCAGCGCGATGTCCATGGTGGCCACCGCGGCGGTGGTGTTCCGCTTGAGGGATGCGGCGGTGGCGGGCGATCGCTCGGGCGTCCAGTCGTGGCCCGGTTGGGAGTTGTCGCCGATGGCCCTCAACACGCTGGCCGTGGAAGCGCAGCGGATCTCCGAGAAGGCGGTCGCGGCGGCGTTCGATGTGAAATCGACCGAGGGCGAAGCGGCGCAGAAGGAGTGGGAGGGCGGCGTAGGGCCGGCGGCCGGGGTGCTTGCCGCTCTCGATGCCGCGGCAAGGGCGGCGGGCGTGCTCGGCGCGGGGCCGCTGGCGGAGGTCGCCTCGGCGCCGGACGCGAGCGGCGATGCCGGGGTGCGGCTGTGGATGGTGGCGTCGCGGGCGGATTGCGCGGCGGTGTGCAGGTACTTGGAGGAGTGGGCGGCGGCGTCGGTCCCGCCTTTCGCGTCATCGCCCCGACGCGCAGCACTGCTGCAGTACGTCAACGCTCGCGCGGGACAGGTCCGGCGAGGTGTTGGGGAGGCGAGGCAGCCGTGACTCACCCGCCGGCGCGGAGTGAACGACTGCCAAAGTCGAGCTTCATCGCCTGCTTCGCCATGTACAGCGTCTCTTCCGCGACCCTGTTCGCTCGCGCCGTGCCCGTGCGGATGACATCAAGGGCGATGTCGTCGCCGCCGGGTTCGTCGAGTTTCGCGCGGCGCTCGCGCATCGGCTCGATCAGCGCGGCGATCGCCTCGCCGAGTTCGGCCTTGACGTGACCATCGCCGATGTTGTCCCCGGTGGTGTAGCGCCGCTTGATCTCCGCGGCCCGGTCGGCGGGGATGAAGGCGTCGACGTACTGCATCAGCACGTTGTCGGGCTTTCCCGGCTCGGTCGGGGATTGACGGCCGGTGGTGATCCGGTTGATCTTCTTCTGGATCTCCTTCGGCGAGTCCGTCAGGAAGATCGCGTTGCCCAGGCTCTTGGACATCTTGTTGACGCCGTCGGTGCCGACCAGCCGGGCCACCCTGCCGATCTTGGCCCGCGGGATCGGGAAGACCCCGCCGGCCTTGACGTGCTCCTCGGGCGGCACTCGGTTGCCCACGCCGCAGTACATCTGGTTGAACTTCCCCGCGACATCGCGGCACATCTCGATGTGCGCCTCCTGGTCCTCGCCCACCGGGACCAGCTCCGGGCGGAATGCCAGGATGTCGGCGCACTGGCCCACCGCGTACATCGGGAACCCGAACGAATAGGAGTCCCCGAGCCCCTTGGTCTCGATCTCGGTCTTGAGCGTCGGGTTGCGCATCACCTTGTTGAACGGCAGCAGCATCGCGAAGAACCACGACAGCTCGGCGATCGCCGGCACCTCCGTCTGCAGCACGATCGTCGACCGTTCGGGATCAATGCCCGCGGCGAGCCAGTCCTTCACGATGCCGATGGTGTTGGCGCGGATGTCAGCCGGCTTGTCCGCCAGCGTGGTGAACGCGTGCATGTTCGCCAGCAGGAAGTAGCAGTCGTACTCGTCCTGCAGGCGGACGCGGTTCTCCAGCGAGCCGACCCAGTGGCCCAGGTGCAGGCCGGTGTGGGTGGGCGTGTCGCCGGTGAGGATGCGGGGCTTGGTCTGGGCCATAGGGGCGAAAGCGTAGCGCGGCGGGGTGGCCGTCCGGCGCCCCACCGGCTCGTGCTGCCGCTATTGCTTCGCCGTCTCGACGATCACCTCGGCGGCCGTGGAGCCGGCGGCGGGTGGCGCGGCCGGACCGTACGTCGCCGCGACCTGGCGCCACGTCGTCTCCACCTCGCCGACGAGCTTCTCGAACGCCTCGGCCTCAGCGCGCCGTCGCGACTGGTCGACCGCCTCGCGGCTGGTCCAGGCGTTGGCGGCCTGCGTGGTCTTCGCCGTGGCCTCGGCCAGTCCGTAGATGTAGCCCGTGCGGGTGTCGATGAGCGACGCCGACGCGGTCGACGTCACCTGGGCCTCCTTGTCGGGAAACAAGCCGAGGGTGAAGACGCCCAGAGCCGGGATCACCGTCTCCGATCCGAAGACGGTGTCGAAGGTGTAGACAAAGACGATGTCGGCGTGCAGGTCCGCCGCGGCCGCGCGGAGGTCCCGCTCGGAACTGATGCGGTCGTTGATGACCAGACGGTTGACCGGCGCCACGCCGCGGACCATCGGCAGGCTCTCGAGCCGCTGGAGCTGTTCCGTGGTCTCGACCTCTCGGAGCGTGACGACGCTGAACGTGCCGCGGTTGCGGGACCCGCCGTAGGTGTACGAGCTGTAGTTCTGGTCCTGGATGCGGACGGCGGCGATGGAGGCGGGGAAACTCGCCGCGGGCTTGCGGCTCAGACGCACGGCGATATCGGCGTCGGTCAGGCCCGCCTGCTGGTCCTTGGTGATGCCAAGGGCGGCGAAATCAGCCGCCTTCCCGGGCGTCGTGTAGGTCGAGCACCCGCCGGCGAGACCGGCAACAAGACATGCCGCACCGAGCAGAATCGACGCTGCGGCCGACGTGGTCATCCGCGGTTGCATGGATCGCCTCCTGTGTGGTCGCCGGGGTCCTCTGCAGTGTACTGCTGGGCGGAGCGAACTGAAGGGGCGGCGGTGGGGGTCTTGGTCGCGATTATGCGGTCGGTGGCCCGCCGGGAGCGCCGGAGGGGGCATTCCGCCCGCACTCGGGGCACACCGAGCCGGTGAGCCCGGCGAGGGGGTAGCCGCACAGGCAGTAGCCCGGGGCGTGCCGCCGTCTGAGGCTCAGCGCGAACAGGACTACGCCGGCGCCACCCAGCACCAGTGAGACCGGTACTTCGAAGAAGTAGCCCGGCAACGGCACCAACCTCTTCCACCGGAGCCGCGGCCGGAACCCGATCTCAATCTGGCGGTTGAGGATGTTCTGCGTCGGAGCGCCGGGCACGGTTTGCGGGGTGAAGTTGACGGCGAGGCAGCCGTACTCGAAGGTGGCCTGCCGGTAGCCCGTCGAGTCGATGCGGATCCACGAGATCCTGAGCAGGCAGGGGATCGCGGCCAGCATGAGCAGGGCGAGCGACACGATGCGGAGGATCTTGCGCGAACGAGCCGCGGGCATTGGATGGGCTTGGGAGCCGGCCATGATGCAAGTTTACGGGTTCGCATCTTCGGCTGCGGAGCGATGAATGCGCGAAAAAGGGCCCCAGCACATGCCGGGGCCCTTGCGTGGAATAGCAGTACGGTTTGCGAGACTACTTCATCAGCGCCGCCTGCGCCGCCGCGAGCCGGGCGATCGGCACGCGGAAGGGCGAGGCCGAGACGTAGTCCATCCCCACCTTGTGGAAGAAGTGGACGCTGGACGGGTCGCCGCCGTGCTCGCCGCAGATGCCGATCTTGAGCTGGTCGTTGGTCTCGCGTCCCTTCTCGACGCCCATGCGGACGAGCTGGCCCACGCCGACCTGGTCGAGGGCCTGGAAGGGGTCGCGGTCGAGCAGCTCGCGCGAGAGGTAGTCGGGGAGGAACGAGTTGATGTCGTCGCGGGAGTAGCCGAAGGTCATCTGCGTGAGGTCGTTGGTGCCGAAGGAGAAGAAGTCGGCGGACCGGGCGATCTCGTCGGCGGTGACGGCGGCGCGGGGCACCTCGATCATCGTTCCGATCTTGATGTCCAGCCGCTTGGCGAAGTCCTGCTCGGCGCGGACCTTCTGGATGGTCTCCTCGGTGAGCGTGCGGAGGTAGGCCAGTTCCCTCTGCGTGCCCACGAGCGGGATCATGATCTCCGGCTGAGCCTTGATGTTGGAGCGGAGGCACTCGATCGTCGCCTCGACGATCGCGGTGACCTGCATCACGAGGATCTCGGGGTACGTGACGGCAAGGCGGCAGCCGCGGTGCCCGAGCATCGGGTTGGCCTCGTGCAGCATGGCGACGCGCCGACGGACCTTGTCGAGCGTGAGCCCCAGGCTCTTGGCGATGGCCTGCTGGCCGGGCTCATCGTGCGGGAGGAACTCGTGCAGCGGCGGGTCGAGCAGGCGGATGGTGACCGGCAGGCCCTTCATCGCGCTTAGGATGCCGACGAAGTCGTCCCGCTGGTAGGGGAGGAGCTTCGCCAGGGCCTTCTCGCGCTGCTCCCTGCTCTCGGCGAGGATCATCTCGCGCATCGCGAGGATGCGCGGGCCCTCGAAGAACATGTGCTCGGTGCGGCACAGGCCGATCCCCTCGGCGCCGAAGTCGCGGGCCCGCTGGGCGTCCTTGGGGGTGTCCGCGTTGGTGCGGACGCCCAGGGTGCGGTACTTGTCGGCCCAGCGCATGACCGTCGAGAAGTCGCCCGAGAGCTTGGGTTCGACCGTCGGGATCGCGCCGGAGATGACCTGGCCGGTGGTGCCGTCGAGCGAGATCATGTCGTCGCGCGTGATCGTCTTCCCGTTGACGGTGAAGGTGCCGGACTTGGCGTCGATGTGCATCGCGGCGGCGCCGACGACGCAGCACTTGCCCCAGCCGCGGGCCACGACCGCCGCGTGGCTGGTCATGCCGCCGGTGGAGGTGAGGATGCCCACGGCCGAGTGCATCCCCTCGACGTCCTCGGGGCTGGTCTCCTTGCGGACGAGGATGACCTTCTCGCCGGCCCGGGTGCGGGTGACGGCCTCGTCGGCGGTGAACGCCGGCTTGCCGACGGCCGCCCCGGGGGAGGCGGGCAGGCCGGTGGCGAGCACCGTGGAGATCGCCCGCTTCTGCGTGTCGAAGGAGGGGAGCAGCAGCTGCGTCAGGTCCCCGGCGGGGATCCGCAGCACGGCCTGCTTCTCCTCGATCAGCCGCTCGCGGACCATGTCGCAGGCGATGCGGACGGCGGCCTGGCCGGTGCGCTTGCCGGTGCGGGTCTGGAGCATGAACAGCGTGCCGCGCTCGATGGTGAACTCGATGTCCTGCATCTCGCGGTAGTGCTTCTCCAGCTTGGTCTTGATCTGCATCAGCTGGTCGTGGACGCGCTTGTTCCACTTGGGCATCTCGGCGACGGGCCGGGGCGTGCGGATGCCGGCGACCACGTCCTCGCCCTGGGCGTTGACGAGGAACTCACCGTAGAACTTGTTCTCGCCCGTCGAGGGGTTGCGCGTGAAGGCGACGCCGGTGCCCGAGTCGTCGCCCATGTTGCCGAAGACCATCGACTGGACGTTGACGGCGGTGCCGTTGAGCCCGCCGATCCCCTGGATGCGCCGGTAGGACTGGGCCCGGTCGGAGTTCCACGACTTGAAGACCGCCTCGATCGCCAGCTCCAGCTGCTTGAACGGGTTCTGCGGGAACTCGTCGCCGACCTGGATGCGGTAGACCTCCTTGTACCTCGCCGCGAGCTCGACGATCCCCTCCTCGGGCACGTCGGTGTCGTCGATGGCCTTGCACTTGGCCTTGAGCCGGTCGAACTCCTGCTCGAAGTGGTGGTGGTCGACGCCCATGACCACGTCGCCGAACATGTTGATCAGCCGCCGGTAGGCGTCGTACGCGAAGCGCCGGTTGCCGGTCACCTTCGCCAGGCCGTCGACGGAGGTGTCGGTCAGGCCCAGGTTCAAGATGGTGTCCATCATGCCCGGCATGGAGACCGCCGCGCCCGAGCGGACCGAGACCAGCAGCGGGTTGTCGGTGGTGCCGAAGACCTTGCCGGTCTCCTTTTCCAGCATGCTGATGTTCTTGTGGACCTCGTTCATCAGGCCGTGCGGCAGGCGCTGGCCGTTCTTGTAATACGCCGCGCAGGTGTCGGTGGTGATGGTGAAGCCGGCGGGGACCGGCAGGCCGATCGAGGTCATGTCGGCGAGGTTGGCCCCCTTGCCGCCGAGCAGGAGCTTCATCGTCGCATCCCCCTCGGTGCGGCTCTTGCCGAAGTAGTAGACCATGCGCCCGGGCTTGCGGCGCATCAGCGGGCCGCCGGCGGCGCCGTTGACGTGTGCGGCAGGGGAAGGCCTCTTCTTCTTGGTCGTCTTTGTCGCCATCGGGTGACCTGTACGGGAAAGATGCGGTGAGTAGGGAAGGCGGTTGGTTCCGAACAGGCGGAAACCCGACCGGCGCCGGAGCGCTCCGGCGACACTGGAAAAGAAGTGTAGAAGCGGCCGGAGAGGCTTTCGACCCGGCGGCGCGAGGGACCCGCGCAACGTCTGATATGGGCCGTGTCGGCTCTTGTTCCGGCCGGAACAGGAGTTGTTCCGGCCGAAGTAGCTCCTGTTCCGGTCCGAACAACTCCTGTTGCGGCCCAAACAACTCCTGTTGCTGGCCGAACAACTCCTGTTGGTGCCCAGACAACTCTTGTTGTGGCCCAGACAACTCCTGTCTCGCCACCGATTGATCTTGCCCCCTCGCCCCCCGCCCCTCCTCGCACGGCCTCGCCCGACCGTCCTCCGCCGGGCGCTGGGTTAAAGTGGGGCCTTGATCGAGCCCCTTGATTGGAGCCTGGACCCCGGTGAGGCCCTCGCCCGCTGGCCCCTCGACCGGCCGGTCGCGGTGCTGTGGTCCGGCGATGAGGCCGCGGGAAGTGCCTCGAAGTGGGGGGGGTGGGGGAGCGGTCCGGCGGGGCCCGGCGATCGGGCCCGCGGCGGGTGGACCATCCTCTCCCCCCCCTCCCCCCTCTCCCAGTCCCTCACCGTCCCTCCGCTGGGCCTGTCCCACTCGCGCTCAACAACCGTTCCCCAGCCGCTGCAGGATCTGCGGGCCGCGTGGGACTCCACCGTGCGCGTTGCGGACGGCGATGAGATGGGTCCCGATGCCCCTCCGTTCGTGGGGGGGTGGATCGGCTGGCTGGGGTACGAGTTCGGTGAACTGCTGGAGCCGGCGGTCGCGGCCGGCGGAGCCCCGATGCGGGCGAACGACCGCGGCTGGCCCCTCGCCCAGTGGTACCGCTGCCCCGCCGCGTACCTCTACAACCACCGCACCGGCCGCTGGTGCGCTGCGGGCGAGCCCGCCGCGATCGCCGCGCTGCCGCGGATCGGCGGATCCGCGCTCCCCGCGCCCGCGCCCCGCGGCTGGCGGCTTGGCGAGATCGATGCGCCCCCCGGGGCGGGGACGGGGGGAAGGGGAGGGAGGGGGGGGCGCTATGCGGATGATGTCGCGCGGATCGTCGAGTACATCCGCGCAGGTGACATCTACCAAGCGAACCTCACGCACCGCCTCTCCGCGGCCTTCGACGGCTCGGCGCGGGCGCTGTTCCTCGCGCTAGCCGCCGCGGCCCGGCCGCGCTACGGCGCGTACATCGAGCCGCCCGGCCGGGGGCCCGCCGAGCATCGCCGCATCATCGCATCGATCAGCCCGGAGCTGTTCCTCGATGTCGGGGCCGATGGGCGCGTGGTGACCCGGCCGATCAAGGGGACCCGTCCGGCGGGGACCGAACCCGCGGTCCTCGCGGCGAGCGCCAAGGACCAGGCGGAACTCAACATGATCATCGACCTGATGCGCAACGACCTCGGCCGCGTCTGCCGCTTCGGGAGCATCCTGGTCGACGAGGCGCGCACCATTGAAACGCACGGTGGCGTTGGTGGTAGTGGTCGCGGGGGAATGGGGGGGGTGCATCATGGGGTGGCGACGGTGTCGGGGGAGCTCCGCGCGGGTGCGGGGCTCGCGGACCTGCTCGGTGCGGCGTTCCCTGCGGGATCGATCACCGGCGCGCCGAAGATCCGCGCGATGCAGATCATCCGCGATCTGGAGCCGGTCGCTCGGGGGCCGTACTGCGGCGCGATCGGGTACGTGAGCGACGGCGGCGGCGCGGCGATGAATGTCGCGATCCGTACGGCGGTCATCACGGGAAATCCGGCCCCTGGCGACGCGCAGGACGCGATCCGCGGCGGCGTGCTCGACTACGGCGTCGGCGCGGGTATCGTGGTACAGAGCGACCCGAGGAGCGAATGGGAAGAAACGCTGGCCAAGGCCGGTGTGATCCGCCGATTCGCAGGACGGGAGGGCGGGCCAGGGGTGCCGACATGAGTGCTGAAACAGGCTACCGGCCGCAGCCCCTTGGGGGCGTGACGGTGCGCACAGATATCGTGGACGTGTATGTCTTCCGCGCGATCGCGACCGGCGACGGCCGGGCGCCGCTGGTGGTCGAGTCGGAAGAGACCGGCGAGGCGTCGCAGGTGCACGGGGTGGAGTTCCTCCAACTCCACCGCATCGGCGATCCGCTCGCCGGGACGTGGCAGCCGGTGATGGGCCACATCGAGGCGGGCGAGTCGGCAGTCCAGGCCGCCGTCCGCGAGATGGAAGAGGAACTGGGGCTGACCGCCGAGTCGGGCCTGGTCGCGCTGTGGGCCCTCGAGCAGGTGCACCCGTTCTACATCGCGGCGATCGATTCGATCGTGCTCAGCCCGAGGCTGGTGGCCCAGGTGAGTGCGGCGTGGACCCCGCGGCTCAACGAGGAGCACAGCGAGTTCCGGTGGGTCTCGTGGTCCGAGGTGTGGCGGCGGTTCATGTGGCCGGGACAGATCGCCGCGTGTGGCGAGATCGTCGAGCACCTGCTGCGGCCCGGTTCGCTGGCGCGCGAGGCGCTGCGGATCAGCCAGATCCCGCCCCGTCCCCGCGCGGCGCCGGATGCGGCTCGCACTTCAGGCGGCGGCGGGAACGGTGTTCATCCCTTGACCATCTGAGATGGTCTCGGCGGGCTGTAACATCCACGGGGCGATGAGGCGCGGGCCGGCCGTCCGGTGGAGGCGATCCCAGGCATCGAGCATCGGCCCCGGCGAGAGCGTGCCGATGATGCGAGCTTCGCAGGCCTCCGAGGCATTGACGAGACGGATCCCCAACTCCTTGGCCGCGAGCGCGATGATGCCGGCGTTCTTGCCCGGTTCGACGATCGCTGCGGTGTGGAACGGCTCCGTGGAATGCGCGGCGTAGAGCGCCGCACGGGCCGCGGCGAGGCCGGTAAACCGGTCGTAGATCGCCGCGGGCATCGGGCGGCGCGATTGGCGGTGCAGCGTCGCCAGGGCTTCGACCGCGCCGAGCAGGTAGCCCGGCACCGCGTGCTCCTTTGCAGCGATCCGGCCGTAGCGGGTGAGGGTCTCGCGCACGGCCCCCCACCGGAGCGATTCGGGGGCGTACCGCTGGTTGACCCAGGCGTTGTTGCGCACGAGCCGGCGGAGGATGCGGCCCATGCTCCGGCCCTGCGAGACCTTGTGATGGGCCACGCGGAAGCGCCGGTCCAGCGTGATGCGAGATCCGGCGAGCAGCAGCCTCGCGGCGAGGTCGTACTCCTCGGCGTAGTAGTCGAACGCGGCGTCGTACCCGCCGGCATCGAGGAACGCGCTCCGGCGGATCGCCACGCCGCAGCCGATGAAGACCTCCGGCAGCCCGCCCGCTTCGCGCCGCCCCTGCGAAGGGAGCGAGATCTCCGCGCCGATGGCCGAGACGTCCGAGTCCGCCGAGGCGACCGCGTCCAGCAGGCCCAGGTCAACCGGGTGGGAGTCATCGTCGAGCATGACGAGCCACTCGCTCGAGGGATCCGCCGCGCGGGCGGCGTGGTTGCGCGCCGCGGCGCCGTGGTTGCGGTCGAGACGTATCACACGAACGGGAACACCGCTGCCGGGCATGGGCGGCGCGACCGCCGCTACGGCCGACGCGTTGTCGACCACGAGGATCTCCGCAGCGTGCGGCCCGAGCGAATCGATCGCGAGCAGCGTTTCACACAGCCGCGGAGACCTGTCGCGGGTTGGAATGACATAGGTGATCATCGTGCCGTGCGTGGCCGCTAGGCGGTGAGCGGGACCGTAAGACGCGGGCCCGGTCGCGGCGATTGGCCCGGCGTGCACGTCAGGTGCGCCGCGTGCGCCCGGACGATTCCGTGCCGCAGGTCCGAGGCCGAGATGACAGAGTTGCCAAGCCGCTGAGCCTGCGCCGCCGCGGCGACCGCCCCGAGGAACGCGGCGCCCAGCAGGGGTGCTCCCGAGGCGAGCGCGAGCGTCGCGGTCGCGAGCAGGGCGTCGCCGCAGCCCAGCGGGTCGATCGCGTGCCCGCACAAGGCGGGGAAGTGGTCGCCCCGAAGGCGGGATCGGAAGCCGTCGCCCTCGGGCACCGGCGCCATCGATTCGGCGCCGGGCAGTCGATCGAACGCGACCAGGCCGTCGGCGCCCATCGTGATGATGGCGTGGCGTGAGCCCGTGTCGTGCAGCAGGTTCCACACGACCGACGGGAGGCTCTCGTCGAAATCGCGGTAGGCGTCGCGGAGTTCGGACTCGCTCGGGCACAGCAGGTCCATCTCGCGCATCAGCCGGAGGTTGGACCGGCCGCCGCTCACGTCTCCGCACAACACGCCGACCTCGCGCCGGACCGAGGCTCCGAGCCGCGCGTGCGTGCCGGCCGAGAACAGCCCCAGACCAAAGTCGGCCAGGATCGCCCCGTCGCACCCGGCCGCCGATTCCCCCGCGAGCCCGACCAGCTCGTCCTGGCTCCGCGCATCGAGCACCAGCGGATCGACCAGGTCCACCTTCATGACCTTCTGGGCGCCGACGAGGAACCGCTGCTTCTCGGGGAGCATCCCGGGCGCCTCGACCGAGCGCACCTCCACGCCGTCGGCCTGCAGCCGGTGCCGCAGCGCCGCGGCGGGGGCATCGTCCGGCATCGCGCACACGAGCACCGGCGCGGCGCCCATGGCGGCCAGGTGGCGCGCGATCACGGCCGAGCCGCCGTCGTAGCTCCGCCGCTCCACCGGCCGGAGCGTCATCACCGGGCTCTCGCCGGCGACCGACGGGGTGTCGCAGAGCACGTAGGTGTCGATGATCGGCTCGCCGACCACCAGGATGCGCTTGCCGCGAAACGATGAGACCAGGCCGGTCAGGCGCGCGCCGTCGAGCATTGGGTCGCGGAGCAGCTGCATCAGCCGGGCGTGGTAGGGGTCAGTCGACTCCTCCATCGCGGCGATCAGCGCGGTGGAGGAGAAGACCACGTCGCCGGAGGAGAAGACCACCCGCCCGCCGTGGCGCTCCACCGCGTTTCGTTCGGCCTTGAAGCGGGGGTCGCTGTTGAGTTCGTACTCCTTGCCCTTGACATAGACATCCGGCCGCACCTCGTCGAGCAACTCGGCCGCGGTGGGGCGCTGCTCGATGTACACGTAGTCCACGCAGTCCAGCGCCGCGAGCCCCTCGGCCCTGAGTTCCTCGGGGATGAGCGGCCGGCCGGTTCCCTTGCGCATCTCGGCGTCGCCAGTGATCGAGACCAGCAGCGCATCACCCTGGGAACGGGCCTGCCGCAGGTGGCGGATGTGGCCCGGGTGAACGATGTCGAAGCAGCCGTGGCAGTGCACCAGCGAGGCGCCGTCTCGCCGCAGTTCCTGCCGCAGGGCCATCAGCCGTTCCCGCGACAGGATCTTGTCCACCGCCGCGGGCGGTCGGTGGCCGGGTGATCGGCGTGATGGGTTCGACGGGGCCGGGGCGGGGTACGACATGGGGGTGTTATCGGCTGGGAGCGGCGCCGGGTCGCATGCCGTCAGGGAGAACCGGTTCGGTGCGCAGTTCTTGCGCTTCGCTCTCCCCGGTTCTCGCCCGGCACGGGTTTCCGGGTCGATACGTGGACGTGTTCACCGCCGCGCGAGCCTCCGTCATCTCTCCGCCCCAGCCCCGCCCGTCGCCGGCAACGATCACGCGCGATCAACTCATCGCCCTTGGGCGGGCGGCGGCATCGTCTCCCACCGGTGGCTACCGGTTCGTGCCCCTGGCGATCCGTGCGCTTGCTGGCCACCCCGATGACGTTCAGGTGCGGCTCCTGCTGGCCGCCGCGTACGTCCGCCTCGGGCTTCGGACTCCTGCGGGCGAGCAGATCGCGGCGCTCCCGGTCGTTGTCCAGGCCGACCCCGGTGTTGAGGCCCTCCTGCGGGCGGCCCGTCAGATGCCGGACGATCTGGTCCGGGAGAGTGCCCTTCACGCGACCCTGGACCACAACTTGCGGGCGCTCCGCGCTCGCGGCATCAGCGTTGACGTGGACCCGCCGGGAGAACCTGACCCATCGCAGGTGGGGCTGGAGGAGGTCTTCCGCGCTTCGGATGGCAACGTGCTGCGCCGCCGCGATGGCCAGTGGTTGAGGTTCGAGGATGACCTCGGCACTGCCCGGGCGTTTCAATTCCCAGCGCTCGACGCGGGAGGGGTTCAAGGACCGGTCACGCTCGACGGGATCGGCTCACTCTGGCTTCTTCTCCGGCTCTCGGAACTCACGCCGGCTCGGTCGGATGGGTACCAGCCGCGGATCAACATCGTCCAGGCCGACGAGGCCGAGTTTCTCGATGTGCTCTCGGTGTGCGATCTGTCGGGGGTCCTCTCGCAGGAGCGTGTCAGGCTCTTCGTCGGCCCCGATGCGGGGGCGCGGTTTGCCGCGGACCTCACTGGGCGGCTGCACCTGATGATCGCCGGGCCGGTGGTAAGCGGCGGCACCCAGCGGACGCCTGTCGATCCGCCCGTCGGCGAGACCATCGACGAAGCGCTTCGGCGGCAGGCGCGACTGCTCGACCAACTCACCGGGCGAGTGCGGAGT
The DNA here is from genome assembly GCA_019636655.1 of Phycisphaeraceae bacterium. Taxonomy (NCBI): domain Bacteria; kingdom Pseudomonadati; phylum Planctomycetota; class Phycisphaerae; order Phycisphaerales; family Phycisphaeraceae; species Phycisphaeraceae bacterium. The sequence continues at coordinate 138,937 of JAHBXB010000004.1, forward strand.
CACTATGCGGGGCTCGACCGGAACTCGTGGACCGTACGCTTCCGCGGCGGTTCGCACGCCGCCGGCTCCGATAGGCCCCTGCGGGTGCTCCTGCCGACCACGCTCCACTCGACCTTTGTCCGCCACTCCGCCGCGGACCTCGCGGAAGCCCTGCGGTCCCGCGGCTGTGAGGTCGAGGTCCTGATCGAGCCGGATTCGGCGAGCCTCCTGAGCACGGTTGCCTATCTGGAAGCGTTCGACCGATTCAGGCCGGACCTGGTCGTGCTGATGAACTACACACGGGCGAACCTCGCCGGGGCCATTCCCGATGGCGTGCCTTGCGTCTGCTGGATCCAGGACGCAATGCCGCACCTGTACGACGCGGCGACCGGCAGGGCGCAGGGACCGCTGGACTTCATCGCCGGGCACGCGCCGGCGGTGCTGTCGAGGGAGTTCGGGTACCCGAGCGAGCGGATGATCCCCACGCCGGTCGTGGCCAGCGGCACGAAGTTCCACGCCGGCCCTGTCGAGCCCATGCTCCGCAAGCGGCTGGAGTGCGAGGTCGCGTACGCGAGCCACCACAGCGAGACACCCGACCGGCTTCACCGGCGACTGGTCGCGGAAGCGGGCCATCCGGGCGTCGCTCGTGCGCTGGAGGATCTCTACCCGCAGATTGCCGGCATCGTCGCACGGTCCGGCTGGCACCTGCTGCAACCGGAGATCCGCGGAGCCGTCGAGGGGGCCGTGACGCGGCTCTCGGGCCCGGCGCCCGATCCGCGTCTGCGCGCGCGCCTGATCAACAACTACGCGATGCCGCTCGCCGACCGGCTCCTGCGACACCAGACGCTCGCCTGGACCGCGAGCATCGCCCGTCGGCGCGGCTGGCGGTTCATGATCCACGGCCGGGGCTGGGACGATCCGGAGGCCGACGCCGCCCTCGCCGAGTTCGCCGCGGGAGAACTGCCGCACGACGACGCGCTGCGGGCCTCGTACCAGTGCGCGGCGGCCCACCTGCACGTCTCGGTTCACTGGATGTACCACCAGCGAGTGATGGAGTGCGCCCTCGCCGGCGGACTGCCGCTGTGCCGGCGCAAGGGAGACGACCTGGCGCTGCTCGAGGCCCATGTGGTCAACCACGTCACGCGGGAGGCCTCGCCCGTGGCCACGATGCTCACCCCGGATCGACCGCTGGTCTACGACGTGATCAGCCACCCCGAGTCGGCGAGGCTCGCGGCTCTGTTGCAGCGGCTCGAGCACCCGCGGGCCAACCGCTCGCGGATGTACATCCCGGGGTCGTGGGCGAGAGAGTGCCTCGAGGCCTGGCACGGGGGGCCGGCCCCATCCGACGCGGCGTGGCTGCTCGGTGATTGGGCCCAGACGACCTACGCCGACGAAGCGGGCCTGGAGCGTGTCCTGATACAGGCGGTCGAGAGCCCGCGGTGGCGTGCCGACGCCGCGGCGGGCATCCGCGCCCGCGTCGAACGGCAGTACACCTATGAAAGAGCCGCCGCGAGGCTGCTGGAGGGGGTGGTTTGGGGGCTGGCGACCGAGGGTGTCGCCCGGAATCGCTGACCGCGAAACTGGCGGTCTCGGTCCGCCAACGATAGATTGCCATGATGACCCAGAACCCCTACGCACAGATGGGCGGATTCGCGGACGGCCGCGACCCCTTTGCCGTTGATCCCATCGACCAGCGCACGAGCCTCCTGGCCGTGTTCTCGCTGGTCTTCTCGCTGCTCTGCTGCATCCCGGGAACCGGCGCGATCGGGGCGATCCTGGGCGGCGCGTCGCTCGTGGCGATCAACTCGGCCCGCGGGCGTTTGCGCGGGACGGGGATGGCGGTCACGGGAATTGTCCTCGGGCTGGTGGCAACGGCGATCTGGATCATCGGCTTCGTGACCATCAGTTCGGGGCTGAAGATGTTCGACAAGGCGATGATGCAGCCCATCGCCGCGGTTGTCACGGAGATCGAGACCGGCGATGCCGACAAGGTGAACACGGCGGCGTCTGGCTTCGCGATGCCGGCGGTGACCGAGGACCAGGTCAAGGCGTTCCGCAAGGCCTATTCGGCCGAACTGGGGTCGTTCAAGAGCATGCCGACTTCCATGTGGGACCTCGTGGCGGCCTACACGACCGTTGGGCAGCAGATGCAGTCGTACCAGCCGGGCTCGCAGCACGTCATGCCCGTTCCCGCGTCATTCGACAAGGGTTGGGCGCTCATCCTTGTCGAGATGAACCCCAACAAGCCCGCAAGGTCCACAGGGATGCCTGTCACCAACATCGGAGTCTGGGCTCCTTCGGGCCAGGAGTTCTGGTTGCTCCCACAGACCCCGGGTGTTGTGCCGGGTGTGCCGCAGGGGCTCCCGCCCGGCATGGCGCCAGGCGATGCGCCGCAGCCCGAGCAGACTCCCCCATCCGGCGGGTGAGCGTCTGAGAACCCGGAGTTGGTGGATTCCTGCGCGGCTCTTCGCACGAGCCGAGCATGCTGCAAGGTGTCGGCGGCACGGCAATGGTATATTTGGGCGTGGCCCAGCCAACACAACCAGACACACCCGTACGCCCTGATGCTCGCGGTGAGCCCATCATCGCGATCCGCGATCTGGTCAAGGAGTTCGAGGGCCGCGAGGTCCTCTCCGGGATCAACCTTGAGGTTTACCCCGGCGAGACCATGGTGGTGATGGGGGGATCGGGGTGCGGCAAGTCGACGCTGCTGCGGTGCATGATCGGCTCGTTCCGCCCCGAACGCGGCGACATCAGGCTCTTCGGGCAGTCGATCATGGGCCTCCGCGACAGGGCCCTCGACGAGGTCAAGAAGAAGTTCGGAATCCTCTTTCAGTCCGGCGCGCTCTTCAACTCGATGACCATCGCCGAGAACGTGGCGCTCCCCCTGCACGAGCACACGGACCTTGATCACGAGATCATCGATATCCAGGTCAAGATCAAGCTGGAACTGGTCGGCCTCCGCGAGCACGCGGACAAGTACCCGGCGCAGATCTCCGGCGGCATGAAGAAGCGGGCCGGGCTGGCCCGTGCCCTCTCGCTGGACCCGCGGATCTTGTTCTACGACGAGCCGTCGGCCGGGCTCGATCCGGTGACCAGTGCCGAGATCGACCGGCTGATCGTCGACCTGACGCGAAAACTGGGCGTCACCAGCGTCGTCGTCACCCACGAGATGGACTCGGCGTTCACCATCGCCGACCGCATGGTCATGCTCGACAAAGGGCGCGCCCTGGCCACCAATACCAGGGAGTGGTTCGACTCTCTCCGCCAGCTCCCCGCCGAGCAGGCGCGGGCCCTCCCCGAGGACATGCAGTTGATCCGCCAGTTCCTCCGCGGCGATGCCGACGGCCCCATCACCCGCCGGCGCGCCATGACCAACTACGCCGAAGACCTCCTTGGCACCCCCTCGGAGCCCTCCATGGGCGGCGGTGGACCGAGCGTCGAGACCACGCGCCAGACCGCCAGGTGACACACGGGCCGTCAGGCGTCATACTGTCGGTCCTTGGCGACACCCCGCGTCGAGCCCCTGGCGCGGGCCGGATTGCACCACGATGGCGACACGATCTTCAAAGAACAACATCCTGGCGGGCGTGTTCGTCCTGACGAGCATCCTGCTGGCTGTCGCGACCGCCGTGGCGCTCTCCGATATCAGTGCGTGGTTCCAGGCCTCGACCAAGTATCAGGTGCGCTTCCCGTTGGAGGTGGGGGCGGGCGGGCTGCAGGCCGGCTCGCAGGTACGAGTCGGTGGGCAGCAGGTGGGGACCGTGCTCGCGTGGGCCTTTGATCGCAAGTCCCCCAAGGACGACCCGACGGGCGTCCTTGTGACCATCGAGATGCGGTCCGACATCAAGCCTCGCACAGAGGCGATGGCCTTCCTGGTGTTGCCCTTGCTCGGTTCTGGCGCGGCCATCAACTTCGAGTCGCTGGGGACCGGAGAGCCGGTGCCCCCGAACGGGATGATCAAGGGCATGATGGCACCGCCCGCATTCCTGGCCCAGGCGGGTTACGGCCCTGAGCAGGCGAGCCAGGTTCAGGACATCATCGCCCGCGTGCAGCGGATCACGGTGAGCGTCGAGGAGAACTGGGACCCGAAGATCAGCGGGGTGCTCGACGACGTGCGCACCGTCACCGCCGACGTCCGCGAGCGGTGGCCCGAATGGCGGGGCAAGATCGACACGGCCTTTGATGCCGCCGGCAAGTTCGGTCCGATCGTCGACGACGTCAAGGTTGCGGTAGCCGACGCCAAGGCGATGATCGAGGACAACCGTCCGCGCGTGGACGATGCCGTCAAGAACGTCCAGGAACTCGCCCAGAAGTTCAATACCAAGGGGTGGGAGGATCTGCAGGCGATCCTTGAGAAGGGCCGCAAGGGGCTCGACGACTTCGCCGACATCGCGGAGAAGGCCGCCGTGTTCGTCAGGCAGGAACTGCCGGAACTCAGGACCGTCGTGGCCAACGCGAGGCTTGCCTCCGACCAGTTGAAACTGACGACCGCGGAGGTCCGCGCCGCACCGTGGAAGCTGCTCGCCCCGGTCACCGGGCGGAAGGACCTTGAGAACGAGGCCCTCTTCGAGTCGGCCCGCGCGTACGCCGTGGCCGTGAGCAACCTCCGCGCGGCCAGCGAGGCGCTTCAGTCGACCACTGCGGGCGGGGACGTGGCCGGGGAGGCCACCATCAAGGCCATGGTGGCCGATATCGAGGCCGCCTTCCGCACCTACAAGGCCGCCGAGAAGAACTTCCTCCTCAAACTCGAGAAGTAGCCCGGAACCCGCAACGCCCGCCGTTGCGGTCCCAAGAATCACTCATGGGTACCACGCATCCTCGCGACAGCCGCGGGCTCGCGCGACGTTCGCGGCCCGCCGCGATCATCGGGGCGTTCCTGTCGGTCCTGACGGGCGCGGCGCTCTCGCCCTGTCTCGCGGCGGCCCGCACGGAGCCACCCGAGCCCGAGTCGAAGTTGCAGAAGACCGTCGAGAAGGTCCGGGCTCGCGCCGAGTCGCTTCGTCAGACCGCCGAGGCATGGCTTCGGGAGCAGGAAGAGTCGATCCGGGGCGCAATCGCGGCGGCCGAGGAGCGCGCGGCGGCCAACCACGAACCCGGGCTCTACCTGCCGACGCCAGCCGGGAGCACCCCCGGATGGACCCCGCTCCCCGCGGCGGACGCGCCGGGAGCGCCCCAACTCCCAGACCGCCTCGTTCTGCTGGTTCACGGGCTCGATGAGCCGGGGTTCATCTGGGACGAACTCTCTCCCGCGCTCGCGAAGGCCGGGTACGGCTTTGCCTCAATCGTCTACCCGAACGACCAGGCGATTCCCCGCTCGACGGACCTGCTGCTGGCGGCGCTCCGCGACCTGAAGGCCCGCGGCGTGGAACGGGTCGATCTCGTCTGCCACTCCATGGGTGGCCTCGTCGCCCGCGACGCTCTCACTCGGGCCGGCGGGTACGCGGGTCGCGCCGGCTCGCACGCCGACCTGCCGGATGTGCCTCGGCTCATCCTCGTGGCCACCCCCAACGCGGGCTCGGAAGTCGCGCGGCTGCAGCCGGTGGGCGACCTCCGCGAGCAGTTCGTGCGGTGGATTGGAACAGAGGGGCACGATCCGGCCCTGCTGATGGGGTTCCTTAAGGATGGCGGCGGTGATGCCGGCGCCGACCTGCTCCCTGGTTCGCCGTTCCTGGCTGACCTGAACGCCCGCCCGGCGCCCGACGGCGTCTCGATCACCTGCATTGTCGCGATCGCGGGCGAGGACCTGCGAGACTCGATCCGGCAGACCATGGAAACGCCGCGCTTGCGGGCGGCCATTGGTGAATCCGGGATGAGGACGTTGAACGAAACAATCGAAAAACTGTCGCAGATGCTCGGCGACGGTTGCGTTACGGCCGCGTCCGCCCAGCTGCCGGGCGTGGAGGATGTGGTCACGGTCCGGGCGAACCACCAGTCGGTGCTCCGGCAGTTTGACCTGATCAAGGCGGCGGGTCTCGCGGACCCCGACGCAACAGCCCCGGCGGTCCCGGTGATCCTCGACCGCCTCGCCCGTCCCCTACCCCAGTCGCCGCCTCCACCGCCCGCGTCTGCCCCCGCTCCCTGACGGGTCTGATAGACTCCATCCCATGGCCCGCCGCTCGCTTCACTATGAGAGCGCGTTCGAAGAGTACCTGCGCGCCAACCGCATCCCCTATGTGGCCGTCGACGAAGCCCGCAAAGCGCTGCTGCCGGGCGAGTCCGGCGTCGCCGCGGCGGTGGCGATCAAATCGTTCGATTTCGTCGTCTACCGCCCGCACGCTCCGAACATCATCGTCGACATCAAGGGGCGACGGGTCCCGCGGCGACTGAACTCCGGCGCGGCGGGGCGTCTGGAGTCATGGGTGACCCAGGAGGACGTCCACGCCCTCCAGCAGTGGGAGGGCCTGTTCGGCGCCGGGTTCGGGGCGGCGTTCGTCTTTGTGTACTGGTGCGAGAGCCAGCCCCCCGACGCCCTGTTTGACGATGTCTTCACGCACCGCGGCCGGTGGTACGCGCCGACGCTGGTCACCCTCCGTGACTACGCCGCGAGCATGCGGCCCCGATCGCCCCGGTGGGGGACGGTCGACCTCCCCGGCCGGACGTTCGAGGCAATCCACGAGCCCCTGTGGCGATTCATAGGGACCGGGGGCCCCGGCCTGCCGGTCCCGGCGGCCCGCAGTGCGTGAGCCTTTACAGCATCGTGGCACCCCTGTACGATTTGAGCAATGACCCAAATGCTGACCAGACTGAGACTTGGCCGGGGAGTGCGGGCCGTGGCCGCGGGAGTGGTGGCCGCGGCGCTGGTCGGGCTGCCGGCCGTGAGCCTTGCCCAGCCGATTGGGAACCGTCCCGCGGCCAAGAAGGAACTCACCCCCCCGATCCCGCCCGCGCCAACCGAGCCTCCGTCCGCGCCCCTGCAGATGAGCGTGGCGGTCGCCATCCTCGCCATCCTTGTCGGCGTGAGCATGATCCCCAGCAAGCGTGGCCACCAGGATTGACCACGCCTACCGCCAAGTGCCGCGAGGCCGTTGGCCCAGGAGCATCCGTATGAACCAGCAGCGAACGGCCCGCCGCCTCATCGCGGCCAACGTCCTTCTGCTCGCCGGCCTCGTGGCGGTGACGCTCGCCGGCGCCTCGCAGCCGTCGCCCCAGCCGGGGGCCGGCCGGGCACGCGGCGAGTACACGCTGGTCTCCGGCCGGATGCTCGGGATGAGCGTCCACGCGGTGTACATCCTCGACGCATCGAACCAGGAGATGGTCGCCCTCGCGTGGGACCGAACCACCAAGCGACTCGGCGGCATCGGCTACCGGGACCTGGCCCAGGACGCCAAGACCTCCGCGGGTGGTCGCTAGGGCTTTGCCGCGAGGAGCACGACCATGAGCACTGAAACACAGACCCAGGTCCCCGCCAGCGAGGCGACCAATCAGTCAGTCAAGACGGGCACGACGTTGAACGCGACGATCGCCCTGTGGGCGAGCGCCATGGTGCTCGCGGCCCTGGTGGTCGTCCAGGCGAGCAGGCTGCTTCCTGCGTTCTCCAGCCCGGGGTTTGACCCGGCCAGCCTGCTGGAGAGCCAGGCCCGGGCGGATGTCGTCAGCCAGATCGGGCAGTACGCGATCGCTACGGTCGAGATCTCCGGGTCCGAAGACCTCACCATCGTGCTCGATTCCCGTGGCGAGGACGTGCTGGTCTACACCATCAAGAACGGCCAGCGGATCGAGCTCATAGGTCGGGAATCGCTGCGACAGATCTTCGCCGACGCCCGGGCGCTCGGTTCGGGTCGCGGGCCGAGGTAGCGAGTGAAGGGGAGTTCGACGGGGGAAGGGCGGTGGGGGGACTTGCGTTATGGACCGGCGGCCCGTGCTGGGCGGAGCGCCGGGAAGAATCGACCCCAGCGACAGCCCGAGCGACACACCGGTCATGATGGCCCGCGACGCGGCGCGCCGATGACGGTTGACGCGCGGCTGTGACGTGCTGCCGAGTACCCGCGTTCCACGGCGGACGCGAAGAGGTTGAGAGCCCGCATGCCCATCCACCCCCTTCCCCAGTTTGAAGCCGACCTCGCCGAGGATCGGCGGATCTACGAGGCCCTCAAGCCCCCGACCAGCATCGTCGTGCGTTTCGGCGTGATGCGGATGATTGGCGAGTTCCCGTACGACGGCTCTGCCAAGCCGGGGTGCGGTTCGAAGATGGTCGTCCGCACGCATCGCGGCGTCGAACTGGGCGAGATGCTGACCTCCACCTGCCCCAACGCCGGCTGCTCCAAGTCGGTGACCCGCAAGGAGATGCTCGAGTACATCGAGAACTCCGGAGGGCGCGACTACCCCTTCTTCAACCAGGGCCGCGTGCTGCGCGTGGCCACGCCGGAAGATCTTGCCCTGCAGGCCCGGCACGATTCGACCCGACAGGACCTGCTCAACCAGGCCCGCAACGCCGCCAAGGAACTGAACCTGCGCCTCAAGATCGTGGAGGTCGAGACCATTCTCGGCGGCGATCGCGTGACCTTTTACTACGGGTCCGAGGACCGCGTGGATTTCCGTGAACTCGTGACGCGCCTGGCCGGCGTGTGCAAGGCCCGCATCGAGATGCGGCAGATCGGCGCCCGCGACGAGGCCCGGCTGGTCGCCGACTACGAGCGCTGCGGGCAGCACTGCTGCTGTCGCCAGTTCCTCAAGGTGCTCAAGCCGGTGTCGATGCGGAGCGCCAAGGTCCAGAAGGCCACGCTCGACCCGCTCAAGATCTCCGGACGGTGCGGCCGCCTGATGTGCTGCCTCCGCTACGAAGACCAGACGTACACGGAGCTTCAGAAACGGCTCCCCAAGAAGAAGTGGCGGGTGGAGTCGGTCGACGGCCCCGGCATCGTTCTCGATACCCAGATCCTGACCCAACTGGTGCTGGTCAAACTGGATCGCGACGGCACGGAGTCGGCGTACCCGCTGGAAGAACTCACCGTGCTTGGTCCCGGCGGGGGTTCGGGCGGCGGTGGTGGTGGTGGCGGGGGTGGGGGGGCGCGGGAGGCGCGTCGCCCCGGAGGTCCACCTCCGGCCGATCCCGGACGCCGCGACCGTTCGGCCCCCGGTCCGACGCCACGGCCGGATGACGTCGAATCCGACGATCAGGTCGATGATGAAATTGAGGATCAGGCCGAGAACCCCGATCGGCGGGGACCTTCGGGTTCGGGCTCCGCGCCCGCCGGTGGCGCGGGTCCGCGGCCCTCTGAGCCCGGTGGCCCCCAGGGGGCCGACCAGCCCGGAGGCGGCGGGAAGCGCCGCCGCCGTCGCCGTCGCCGGCGTCGCCCCGATGGCGATGGTTCCGGCGGAGGGCCGCCCGGCGGTCAGGGCGACGGCCCCTCGGGTGCTCCGCCGTCGGCCTGAACCGGCCGCGACACGTCACTATCCTCAGGGACCCATGCCAAGCACCGCGACAACCCACGCCGAGCACCACCACACCAAGGAAACGGTCAAGGAGACGTTGATCTCCATCCTGATCGCGTTCGTGCTCGCGTTTGTATTCCGCGGCTTCGTCGTCGAGGCGTTCGTGATTCCGACCGGGTCGATGGCCCCGACCCTCGATGGGGCGCACATGAGCATGCGGGCCCCCCAGTCGGGGTACACCTGGGACGTCGGCCCGTGGCACGTCCTTCCCGGGCACGAGAACGAATACCAGCCGGTGCAGACCAACGTCACCGTGCACGACCCGATGACCGGCGAGCAGATCGAACTGGCCCAGACGCCACGACTGTCGGGCGACCGGATCCTGGTGCTCAAGTTTCTGTACCTGGTGAACGAACCGCAGCGATTCGACGTCGTGGTCTTCAAGTGCCCCTACCTCCCGGCGACGAACTTCATCAAGCGGCTTGTCGGGCTTCCCGGCGAGCAGGTGGCCCTGGTGGACGGCGATGTGTTCGTGCGATCGGGCGCGACGCCGACGATCCCCGGGGTGAACGCGTGGTCGCAGCCCGGCTGGACGATCGCCCGCAAGCCCGGCCGCGTGCAGAACACCGTGTGGCAGGCTGTGTTCGACAGCCGCTATGCGCCGCTGAACCCGATGAGGGATGGCCGCCGCTGGTACAACCCGCCGTGGGTCGGATCGGGGTGGACCGTCGGCGGCGCGGTGTATGAGTACACCGGGCAGTCTCCGGCGGAACTGAAGTGGGACAGCCAGCAGGTCCGCTACACGACCTCCCGCGCCCCATGGGGGAACCGGACCGAACTCTGGGACATCGACGACCGCTACCCCTATGACGAGGCGCCGAACCCCTCGTGGTCGGAGCGATTTCCGGTGAGCGACGTGCGGATCCGAGCCGGGATCGAGCCGTTGGCGGCCGGGCTCAGCATGCGCGTGGTGCTCGGGACCCGCGGGCACGAGTTCGAGGCATCGATCGAGGGAACCTCGGCAAGCATCCGCAAGCGCGCCCAGCCCGGCGTCGGCGAGCAGGCGTGGGCGACCCTCGCCACGGCCACCATCGAACCCCTGGCCCCGGGGGCCGTGACCGACGTGGCGTTCTGCCACGTCGATCAGGCCCTCGAGCTGTGGGTCGGCGGGAAGCGGGTCACCGCGGCGACGTACAACTGGACCCCCGCCGAGCGGATCCAATACGCCACCGGCCGTTCCATCGAGCAGTTGCTGGATGAGGGGCGCGCGGGCGGTCGGAACATCTTCGCGGACACCTCGCTGTACTCCCGGCCGCGGGTGTCGTGGTCGTTCCGCGGCGGCGGAGTCCGGATGCACCGCGTCGGGCTCGATCGCGACCTGTACTACCAGCCGGCGATGTACGGGCCCGGGACGCTCGGGGGGCAGGCCGCATTGGCGACGAGCCCCAATCCCGAATCGCAACTGGACCTCTCGCCGGACGAGTTCTTCGTGCTCGGCGACAACTCGCCGCAGAGCCGCGACGGTCGGTTGTGGGACACGGTGGACCCGTGGGCCGCGATCGTCGACCCTAAGGTCGGGGTCGTGCACCGCGACCTGATGATCGGCAAGGCGTTCTTCGTGTATTTCCCGGCGATGATCAAGCGGGGCATTGTGCCGGTGCCGGACTTCGGCAGACTCCGGTTCATCTGGTAGCCCGCCGCGGCTACGGACCGTCCGCACGCCCGGCCCGCGACCGGCGGCGCTGGGCCCAGTAGCGGGATTCGGCTCCGGCCTGGGCGAAGAAGTACACCACCGAGAACGCGAGCAGGAACATCGCGCGGGCGTCGAGGCCGGTCATGAGCGACTGCCCGATGGCGACCAGGATGAGCGCAGTGTTGATCGGATGATCGAGGAAGCGGTACGGACCGGTCGAGACGAACGAGGTCGTCGCGTCGTGCGTGTCCTGGCCGATCCGCCAGTGGGGGCCCAGCGAGATCACGGCCCAGACCCGCAGCAGGAACCCGGTTCCGAAGAGGCCAAGCCCCGTTGCCGTGGAGATGGGCGCCGGAGGGGGGCCGAGGACGATCCACGCCGAGTACCCGATCAGGCACAGCGCGAGGAGGAAGTCGACGGTCGAGTACAGGTCCCGCGGCGGGAAGCGGTCGGCCAGCGGTGAGCGGCCGTACCGGAAGCGGAACACCACCGGCCAGAGCAGGTACGCCGGCACGGCGTAGCACAGCCACGTGATCGCCGGGAGCGACATGCCCCGAGTCTACCACGGTGGGAATTGGGTCCGGTCAAGCGGCCAGGTCGCCCTCGTCCGAGCCGTCGACGTCGTCCGCATCCCCGATCGCGCCCCACTTCTCCTTGGGCAGGTGGCGATGGTGGATGCGGATGACCCGGGCGAGCTGGTCGGCGAAGAGCTCGCCGACCGTCTGGAGCTGGGAGAGCAGCGCCGGGGTGAACGGCGAGTGGCGGTCGCGGAACAGCAGGCAGATCGCGAGCACCTCGCCATCGTGCCGGCAGCAGAACGCGACGACCTCGGACTCGTCCAGCCAGCCCGCGTCGTGGCCGATGGCCTGGGCCATGGCCTCGCGGGTCGTGAGGTGAGCGATGCCGATCCGGTTCTCGAACTTGGGCGCGACCGAGTTGGCCAGGTGGTCGAGCAGGACGTCGACCGTCTCCTTGATGCAGTCGTAGTTGACATAGGCCCCAAGGGAGTAGTCCCCGGAGGTGGTGGGGAGGAAGACCGCGGCGTTCGTCGGGCCGCACTTGGCGAGGACGAACTCGAGCGTGGTCCGCAGGAGCGACTCGATGTCAAGCTCATGCCGGATGAGCCCGCCGAACTCGTTGGCGATCGTGAGTTGGTTCATCTGCTCTTGACGCTCCGGTGTGCCCCGGAGTTGATCGTCGAAAAGCAAGCGACGCTGAGCCCCTGTTGCGACCTCACTCGCGGTCGCGCCCCCGCACAGCCCACACAAGTGTGCAAGGTGTTGCCGCTTGCACCATTCCGGGCGGCAACGTCCGACAAGCTCATCCAACAGTTCGATAATCCGAGGCCCGCTGTCGCCGCGATCGATCGATGCGCACGCGCCGGCCCGGGCCGCGGCGCCGGGCCCGCGGCCGGTCCCGTGCCCCTCCGAGACGGCGACGTACGTGCCGGCGCTGGCCAGCGCCTCGATGACCTCGATCCCGCAGCCGTCGACCAGAGTGCCGTCCACCAGGGCCACATCGAATGGGACCACGCGCCCAAGCCGCCGGGCCTCCGCAAGCCTCGATATGGCCGTCGACGCGGTGGCCGCGGCGATCGCGCGGATCCCGGACGTGGAAGCAAGGCCCATGATGCGTGTCACCCACGCTAGGTCGGAGGAGACGATGAGGAGCCGCGCCGCCCGGTCGTGGCCGTGCGGGGGCTCGGAGTGGGGCGGACGGGCCGCCGGGTGCAAGGGGGAGCGGCCCCGGAGGGCATCGTCGTCCGCGTGATCTCCGCCTGGCTGCCGAAGAAGCATGTGCCGTATCTCCGTCAAGCCCCGAGAACCGATGGGGCGGAGGGTTATCGGCGCTCCCTTGGGCTCAGTTCAGTCGGAGCGGGCTAGGCGGCCCGCTTTTCCCGCAAAGGAGCCTCGGCCTCGCCCCTCCAGCGCCAGCGGGGAAGGGTGATCTCCGCGGTGGTCCCCACTCCCGGGGTGCTGGCGAGGCGGATTCGGCCGCCGTGCAGCTCGAGAAGGCGGCGGGCGGTCGCGAGGCCCAGCCCGGGCTGTCGCCCCGCGGACTTGCTCGAGAAGAACGGGTCGAAGGCGTGCTCGAGGGCGTGGGCGTCCATGCCGCTGCCGGTGTCGATGATGCGGACCACGAGCACATCCGCGTCGCTCTCCTCGGGGACCAGCCCGTCCGGTGGCTCGACGCGGATCTCGATGGGCTCGCGCGGGCCGGACTCGATCGCGTTGGCGACGATCTCGATCAGGGCCGAGTGCATCAGGTCGCGGTCCATCCGGACCGGCGGGACGGGCGACTCGATGACGACCCGGACGCCGGTCATCGGAGCCCGCGCCCCTCTCGTCGTGGCGCGGTCCTTCGCGTCCCGTACGACGAGCGCGAGAAGGTCGGCGAGGCTTGCGCCCGCGATGACCGGGGCCGGGGGCGCCGCGATCAGGTTGAGGCGGGTGATGAGGTTGCTGAGCCGGTGCGACGCCTCGACGATCGCGTGGGCCGCGGCCCGGTCCGACTCGGCGGTGAGACGGGCGGCGAGGGTCTGGGCCCGGCCGCTGATCACGGTCAGCGGGTTGTTCATCTCGTGGGCCGCGCCGGCGGTGAGTTCGCCGAGGCGGGCCATCGACTGGGCGCGGGCGAGTTCCTCCTGGGCCCGGGCAAGGTCGAGGTTCGACTGGGCCAGTTGCTCGCCGAGAACGCCGGAGCGCTCCTGCTCGGCCGCCGCGCCGATCGACGAGGCCCATACCGCAGCGAGCGCCGCCATCTCTCTGCCGATGCCGTTCGGACCGGTGAGCGAGTCCTCGCGGTCGTGCACGAGCACCGCGGAGGCCCCGATGGGCATGACACGCAGGCGTGCGCCCTCGACGCCGCGCCCGAGCCGGTCCATCACCCACCGGCCGAGCGCCGCCGAGCCCCCACCGCCGGCCGCCCGGATCACGCCGGTGGCGCCGTCGAGCCCGCCGTCGTCGGCCTCGACAGTCTCGCTGCCGCTCATCTCTCCATCGACGCCGAAGCGGACCGCAACCCAGTCACCCTGGGTGCCGGACTGGTACAGGGCGGCGAGGGTTCCCGGCGAGAGCAGGCGGGCGGCCGATCGGCCGATCTGCGCGAGGACCTCAACGACACCCGATCGTGGGTCGTGGTCTCGGAGAAAGACCTCGATCTCGGCGAGAACCGTGGCGCGCCGTTCGGCGGCGCCGGACCGATTCCGCATCGACTGCGAGAGCCGGCCCAGTTGGCGGTTGGCGGCGAGAACGCTCTCGAGCAGCACGTGGTCGCGCACCTCGCCGGCGAGGCCGAGGTCCTCGGCGCGCCGGACCAGTTCATCCGCAACCGCCGGCGCCATGTCGTCGAGGCTGTCGTGCGAGAGGCCCAGCCCCGCGATGGCGCCGGTCGCGTCCCAGTTCAGGTGGTTCCCGGACCAGCCAAGGTGCAGCCTGCGGCAGAGACCGTCGGCCGCGGCGACGACGCCGACGAGCGACTTGTTCGCCGCGTCGGGGATCGCGTCGAAGCGCTGGCCGTGGAGCCACATCGCGTCGCGAAGCGACCCCGGGAGCCCCCATCGCTCGGCGAGTCGCTTGCCCGCCGTGTGGTGGTCGAGGCCGAAGATGGTGCGTTCGTGCTGGGCGATGTCGCCGGACCGCTGGTCGGCTAGTTCGACGACCCGCGAGTAGGCCCGGGGCAGGGCCAGCTCGAGGGCCGGCTTGCCCAGGTCGTGGACCAGGCCGGCGACAAAGGCCTCGCCCGGGGTGACGCCCAGGCGGTGATTTCCGCGGGCGATGAGTTCCGCCGCGCAGGCGACCGCGATCGAGTGGCGCCAGAACCCGTCAGCGTCAAAGCCGGAGGCCTCGCGCTCGCGGCGGTCCGAGGCGCGCCGGGCCGGCGCCGTGCCGCCGGCCGGTCGCTTCCGGCCGACCGATCGGACCCAGTCGGCGACCTGCACGCTGAGCACCGCGGCGCGTACGGCGTCGAATCCGAGGAGTGACACCGCGCGCTCGACCGTGGCGACCGACTGCCCGACGCCCATCGACGCCTTGGAGCAGAGGGAGAGGACCTTGGCCGTCATCGAGGGGTCGCTCTCGATCAGGCGGACGACCTCGTGAAAGTCACCGTCGTTGGAGCTGGTGAGGCTCAGCAGGCGGGTGGCGATGGCCGGCAGCGTCGGCAGGGCGTCCAGTTCGCGGAGGATCAGATCGACCTGCGCCCGAAGGCGATCGCCGCCCTCGGCCGAGGGCGGGACGGCGGGATCGGTGTGGAGCGGCCTGTGATCCGAGTTCATCGCATCCTCGGTGGTCGGGCGACCGCTCAGGCGTGCAGCAGCGACTGGATCTGCGTGGTCAGGGCCGCGAGATCGAAGGGCTTGTGGAGGAAGCCGTCGGCCCCTGCTTCTCTGAGTTTGCCGACCTCGCTCTCGCCCACGACGCCGCTGACGAAGAGGACGCGTACATCGCGGGTCTCTTCCCGCTCGCGAAGGCGTCGGCAGACGAGGTCGCCGTTGATGTCGGGAAGGAGGTAGTCGAGGATGATCAGGTGCGGCCTGAACGACTCGGTCAGCAGGCCCGCGTCGTACCCGGTCGAGGCCGTGCGGACCTCCATCTGGCCGTCGCGACCGAGCAGGTCGGTGAACATGTCGAGGATCTGGGGATCGTCATCGACGACCAGCACGCGCTTGGGACCGCTCTCGAGGATCTCCGTGGGGATCCCGTTGGCCCGCATGAACTTGATCAGTTCGGCCCGCGGGATGCGCCGGAACTTGGACCCCGGCACCCGGAACCCGCCAAGCCGCCCGCCGTCAAAGCAGCGGATGATCGTCTGCTGGCTGACCTTGCAGATCTCCGCGGCTTCGCCGGTGGTGAAGATCTTCTTCTCGGCCCACTTGCTTGTCCCGTTTTGCACATCCATGGCAACTGCCCCGCGGCCCGGAGAAACCGGACCATTGGCCCACGATCGACCGGCCGCGTATCGCGCCGGCGGCAAGGTTTCCCCTGCCTACCTCCAAGGAACATCCGCGTCATCGTCGCCCAGTTTGCCCAACTTGACGGACGTCACGGCCGCCCTCGGCGCGAGGCCCCGGCACGACCGGCAAGCCCGGTCACCACGGGCCGTTCTCGGACGACTCGGCGGGCGCGTGGTCCGAGATTGCACGTAAAGCCCCGTGCAACTCGCAGGGCAAATCGCGATCAGGTGCCTTCGAATTGGTGGGTTACCGGCCGACCGCAGCCAGCGGCTTGCTCATGATCACGCTGGTGTAGTTGGTCTCGGGCCAGTGGATCCGCTCGACGATCCTGTAACCGTGCCGCTCGTACATCGCGACGAGCCAGGTGGCCGGCTCGGGTGTACTGAGCGAGAGTTCGCCCGCACCGGATTCGGCCGCGAGGCGCTCCACGTGGAACATGAGTTCGCCGCCGATCCCTCGGCCCTGAAAATCAGGCTCGACCGCGAACTGCGAGAAGGTCGCGACGGCGCCGGTCCGCTCGGGGTGCTGCGGTGAGGCCGACCATGCGACATCCGGCCAGGCGGCGGTTGTCGCCGCGGAATCCTTGAACAGAATGGTGCCGACGACGCGCCCGAGGTATGTCGCCACGAGGCAGCGGCCGCCGCTGATCCGCTTCCTGGTGACCTCCTCGGGCTGAAAGCCGGCGAGGGCGCGGAGCCCCGCATCGGCGTGCACCTTGTACGCGCGGTGCAGCAGGCCGGTGAGATGGGCGAGAGAGTCCTCCGGTTCGAGGGGTCGGACGCGGATTTTCCTGGCGAGGCGTTCGCCCTGAGCCGTGTGCATCGATCAAACAATACGCGTCGGCGCCCGCCCGGTTGGCAGGGTGTATCGCCGGGCGTTCCTACACTCCGGGATGAGGCCATTCCCCGGCGAGTCCGCCCCCGTGCCAGCCCGCGCCGTACCGACTTCCGGCGTCATGGCGGTCAGGCCGCGGTACTGCGAGTGCGATCCGATGGGGGTCGTGCATCACGCGGCGTACGTCCCGTGGCTCGAGATGGGGCGCACCGAGCTGCTCCGCGAGGCTGGTGTGACATACGCCCAGCTCGAATCGGCTGGCGTGTTCCTCGTCATCGTGAAGCTCGAGTGCTCGTTCAAGCGGCCGGCCCGATACGACGACTTGCTGGAGGTGCGCACGCGGGTCATCGGCGGATCGCGCGTCAAGATCAGGCACGAGTACGAGATCTGGTGCACCCAGCGGGCGGTGGGGGGCGGCGGAGACCACGCGGGCCCGGAGTTGCTGCTGACGGCATCGTCCATGCTCGCGTGCGTCGATCGTTCCGGGCGCCCGGCGGCGCTGCCCGATTGGCTCGCGGGGGCATAGCTCCTTACAGCAGCGGACGCTCGTCCCGGGGTGTTGAGGCCCGGGCGAGGATCAGCATGACACCCAGGAGGACCAGCGCCCACGTGGCGTAGGGGACGAGGAGGGTCTGCCAGAGCGCCGACGCGGCAAGACGATCCGGCACCCACCCCCATTCGTGGAGGACGACAAGCATCGGTCCGCCGGGAGTCAGGAAGGCGGCCACGCAGACGAGCGCCGCCGCGGCGAGACGACGCACGCGCCGTGGCTCGGATGGGTCCGCCAGCGTGGCAATCGCCCAGGCCAGGGGCAAGACCAGCACGCAGGCGTCGTAGGCGCGGTGGTAGACCACCAGCAGCGTGACCACCGAGACCACGCCGAGCGAGCACAGGTCGGCGCGTCGCGTCGCCCGACGGCGGTCGACGAGGTAGTAGGCCAGGGCCAGAGCGCCGACGATCACGAGCGCGCTCACGCGCACGACCAAGCGGTCGTCGGTGATGGTGTGAAGCGGGAAGTGAAGGTTGATGAGCTGGAAGCGCCAGGGATTGGCCGCGGTGGGATCGCCATCGTCGGTGAGGGTGAACGCGGCGACGTTGGCCCGCCAGCTGGACCACCACGGAATGCCAGAAAGCTGCATCCGTGCCGCGCCGATCCCCAGCGCGAGGGCAACGGCGGCGATGCTCCCTGCGACCGCCCGCCAACGGGCCCTGCCGCCTGCGTAGACCGTGAAGAGCGCGGCGACCTGCGGCTTGATGGCGGCGCCGAGCCCGAGCAGGACGCCGGGGAGAATGCCGCGGGGATTCGCACCGTTCCGCTGGAGATGTGCCAGCCCGAGGACCGCGAGCGCGACGGCCAGGATCGCGGTCTGGCCGTGCCCGATGCAGGTGTGCGCCGGCGCGAACGCGAGACCAGCCGCCCAGTAGAGGCGGGTCGTCCTCGCACCGGGCCTCAGCCCGGCCATGCCGCCGACGATCCAGACACTCGCCAGCCAGAGGACCACGTTGAGCGCGACCCACGAGGCCGCGGCGAGGCGCCACGGCAGAGCCGCAAGGGGCGAGAGCAGGGCGAACGTGGCCGGCGGGTACAGGAGCACGGTGCTGCCGCGTTCGGCCGGGTTGCGGTCGACACCGCCGCCGGCCTCAAGCCACACGCGCGAGATCTGCTGCGAGTCGTAGGGATTGCCGCCGACCAGCCAGGTCCGCGCGGAGGAGTACACGAGCGCAAAGTCGGCGTTGCCGATGGTCATGGCGCGGTACGGGCCCCGGTACACGAACACCGCCGCCGCGACGACGATCAGGGCGATCAACGCGGCGTTGATGAACAGGTTGACGGGTCTGGAGTTCATCACGGCCTTGGTTTATCGGGCAGACAGGCCCGTGCGCTGGGGATTCCCTCGTCAATCGCCTCCAGCGGGGCGGTTGGTTCGCCGAACTGTGAGCACCGGCGGCGTCGCCGCCCAGGGTTATACTCCGCGCGCATGCTCAAGCAACAGGTCAAGGACATCCTGTTCTTCTTCAACCAATGGGCAAGCCTGCCCTCGACGTGGGCCGGGCGCCTCCGGTTCCGGACACCGGCGCGGCCGGAGGGGCACTATCTCCACCTCGGCTGCGGCCCCAAGTACGTTGAAGGGATGATCAACTGCGACGGCAACCGCTTCCGCAGGATCGATCTCTGGCTCGACCTTCGAAACGGCCTCCCGTTCCGCGACAAGTCCGTGGCGTTCATCTGGCTCAGCCACACGCTCGAGCACCTCTTTCCGGATGAGGCCCTGCACCTGCTCGGCGAGATGCGGCGGGTCCTGACCGACGAGGGGATCGCCCGGGTCGCGGTGCCGTGCCTAGAGCACGCCCTGAAGATCGCACGCGGCGAGGTCACCGACTTCTACCCGCGCCGATTCGAGGATCCGATGGCGCAGGCCATCAACCACCTGTTCGTGGACGGCCAGCACAAGTTCGGGTACTCGTTCTCTGTGATGGACGATTTCGCGAGGCAGGCCGGGTTTACCCGTATCGACAACTACTCGGCGGCGAACGCCGAAACCCCGAAGACCTACGGTCCCGTGACGGTGGGCAACGAGCCCAAGGGCTCGCTCATCGTCGAACTTCGCCGTTGACGAGCGAGCGATCCCGAAGCCGCGCGGCCCCCGGTCGGTACACTCCGGAACGGCCATGTACCACGTTCGCTCCAAGTTCAAACCGCCCGCGGGTCTGGGCCCCCCCAAGTCGGCAAAGTCCGCGGGTGAGTGCCCGTACTGCGGGTGCGATCTCCGGGGGTGCCCGCCCAACGAATCCGGCCTCGTAACGTGCCCATCGTGCGAGAGCCCCACGCTTGACCCGTTCGCGAAGCGTTCCGTCGCGGACCTCCCCTCCAATCGCTGCGAGAACTGCGGGTACGACCTCTCCGGGATCAGCGGCACAAGCCCCAGCACACGCTGCCCGGAGTGCAACGCCGCGTTTCCCGCCGCGTGGTTCTCGAAGCTGGAGCAGTTCCCCGGATACGGCGCGGCGATCCGGCGGATGTTCAAGGCGACGCCGTACATCGCTGGGGTCTTCATCGTGCTCTGTATCCTGACGTTCGCGTGGACCCGTGGCACCGCGGGGATGAGCCGGTACCTGCTCATGGTGGCGTTGTGTGCCGCGTTGTCGGCCGGAGAAGCCACCATGAAGGGACGAGAGATCGCGTGGGTCTGCATCGGCAGGCGGGATCGCTGGTCGGTCTTCGCCTGCCTCGTCCTGATCGGGCTGGGTCTGTCGCTGGCGATCTGGATCCCTGTCGGAGCGATCGTCGTCGCCCTTGGCTTGTAGGGTCAGGTCTCCCAGACCTGGCCGTCGACGAGTTCAACGGAGTTTCCCGCGGGATCTCGGAAATACACCGACCTGCCGCCGGGGGCCCAGGTGTGCTCGTGCTCGATCACGACGCCGTGCCGCCGCAGCCGGTCGATCCACGCGCCGTACTCGCCGGGCGCCACGCTGAACGCCGCGTGCCCCGCCCCGGCCGCCATGGGACGCCCGTGCGTGGGGACCAGCCGGCCCGCGATGGACGACAGCGCCGGGTCGAAGATCAGCAGGACGCCGCCATCGGGCAGTCGGAACGCGCCGCCGAGGTCCGAGCCATGGCCGATCGGCTTCAGTCCCAGCACCTCGCGGTAGAACGCCACCGTCGGCCCCGTCGGCGTGGCATACAGGACAGTCTCGTAGATGCCGCGGATCTGCGGATCGGCCATGGGGGATTGTTCGCGGCGGGCACCCTGAACACCGGAGTTTTCGCGAATGGGCTTGACAACCGGAGAATAAAAGGTAACCATATGGTTACCAATGAAGTCGGACGACATGGACTCCATCTTCCACGCCCTGGCGCACGCGACACGCCGGGCCATCCTCGATCACCTGGCCGGCCACCCGGGGGCGACGGTCTCGGGTGTCGCCGCGAGGTTCGAGTCGAGCCGCATCGCGGTGATGAAGCACCTGCGGGTGCTGGAGGACGCCGGGCTCGTGCACTCCCAGAAGGCGGGTCGGGAGCGGCGGCTGTTCTTCAACGTCGTCCCCATCCAGTTGATCTATGACCGGTGGACCGATCGCTACAGCTCGTTCTGGGCCGGGCGCATGGCGGACATCAAGGACCGCATCGAGTCCCGCGTATCACGAAAGGCGGCAGACTGTGCCTGAGCAGCCCACAAGCGTTTTCAAGATCGTCATCAACGGCTCCATCCGCGACGTCTGGCGGGAGATCACCCGCACCGACGCCCCGATCGCGTGCTTCTTCAACAACCGCATGCACCTGGGCCCCGGCGGGCTGGCGCCAGGCACGAAGCTCGCCATGAGAACGCCCGACTCCAAATACACGGGCGTGGTGGGGGAGATCCTCGAGTTCGACCCGCCGCGGCGCTTCAGCCACACCTTCCGCTTCACCAATCTCAACGACCCGCCGTGCGCCGTTGTCTACGACCTGCGGGAGGTCCCCGAGGGAACCGAGTTCACGCTCACCATCAGGGATATCCCGGTCGGCACCAAGACGGCCAAGCAGATGACCTCGGGCGGCCGCATGATCGTGAACACGCTCAAGTCGGTCATCGAGACGGGGAGGCCCGCGTTCGGGATCAGGATGCTGTATGTCCTGTTCAAGATCCTGCCGGCGCCCAAGGCCTGCCGGAGCGAGAACTGGCCGGTCGCCGGGTGATCCGACCGAAGTTCGTCTCGCAGGAAGGGCGAGGAACGCGCATCGCGGCGACGCCGCGGAAAGGAACGACCATGCTCCGTGCAACTCTCGGTGTCGTCATCGGATACGCGGCCTGGACGGTGCTCTGGCTCGTCGGCAACCACTTCCTCTTTGCAGAGGCGGCCGCGGCCGTGAGCGGGCGACAGGAGCGGTACGAGGCGACGCTGCCGCTCGTGGCGCTCCTCGGGCAGAGCGTCGTCTGCTCGCTGGTCGGCGGGATCCTGTGCGGCGCGATCGCCCGAGGCCGGGCTGTTGCCGCCGCGCTGTGCCTTGGCGTCGCGCTCGTGGGCACCGGCATCGGTGTGCAGGCGAGCGTGTGGAGCCTCATGCCCGCGTGGTACCACGTGGCGTTCATCGTGCTGCTGCTGCCGGTGACGGTGCTCGGGGCGGCCTTCGTGCGGCGGCCCGTGTTGCCGCGAGCGGCCGCGGCTTGAGCAGCGGCGACGCCCGATGCGCAGCCATGTCGCGGACCGAATGCCCTACACGCGAACCGCCGCCACAAACCAGGCATCCTCGACGATCTCGATACGCCGCGCGGTGCCGCCTTCGACGGTAAACGTCACCCGGACGTTCGGAGCCCCGGCAGGGTGAAACTGGTGCCCGACGACTCGGACCAGGTTGCGCTCGGCCGAGCCGCCCGCCTTCAGGCTCATTCCAGCCCGAGTCCTGCCCACCGCCAGAGGTGGCCCGGCATCCTGCGTGTACTCACCCAGGTAGAGCTCAACGTCCGACTCCGAGAGCACGGCGGGAACCGGCTGCCCCGCGGCCGGCAGCAGCTCAAGAAATGCGATCATCGCCTCGTCTTTCCCGGCCCGGGCGTGGCTGAGCAGCGTGATGCCGTGTGGTCCCGCGGTCCCCTCCACCCCCGGGCTCGCGTCGACCATGGCCTTCACCACGTCAACCATGCCGAGCATCGCCGCCGCGAACAGGTCCAGCCTCGCCCCGTGCGAGAGAAGCATCTCGGCAATCTCGCGGTTTCCCACGTGCGACGCCGCCCCGAGCGCCGACTCCCAGTCTCCGTACCCCCAGTCGTACGACGCCTTGGCCAGGGCGGGATGGGCGCGGAGCAACTCGGCGACCCGCGTGCTGTTCCCATGGGAGGCGCCGACGATCTCGCGAACCAGGGCCGGGTCCTGCTGCGGGAATCCGGGCCACGCGCCCGCATTCACCTGATCCCCCTCGGTGGTGTGCACCGCCTGACCCATGGCGAGGCTGACTCCCGAGCCAATCACCGCCAGCGCGGCGGCCTGGGTCATCATGAATGTCCGGCGATCGATGCGATGGTCCATGCTCCCGTATTCCGGCTGGCGTGCCGAGGGTTGCCAGGAATGCTGGGCACGCCAGAATACGGGTGGGTGAACGCCCCCCATCCCCCCGCCCTGTTGAGTCGAGCGCAGGAGGCAGGCGGCCGTTGCGTATCCCGTCGTGAGGACCACATGACCCGAGTAACTGTCGACGCCTTCGACTCCGAGTTCCGCCGCTACCGCCGACTGGCCGAGCGGGCCGCCGAACAGCTCTCGTGGGACCAGGTGCGGTTCGCGCTCGACCCGGAGGTGAACTCGATCGCCGTCATGATGAAGCACCTGGGCGGCAACCTCCGCTCACGCTGGACCGACCCCTTGACGACCGATGGCGAGAAGCCCGACCGGAACCGCGACGGCGAGTTCATCGACGACTTCCGCGACCGCGAAGCGATGCTCGCCGCGTGGAACGCGGGCTGGGAGACGCTCGAGGGCGTCTTGCAGAGCATCACCGACGCCGACCTCGGCCGAACGCTGAAGATCCGCGGCCAGCCGCACACCCTCGCTCTCGCTCTGGCCCGGTCGTTGTCCCACACCGCCTACCACGCGGGGCAGATCGTGCAGACGGCCAAGGTCTTGGCGTCGAGGGCCGGTACACCGTGGCAGACGCTGACGATCCCCCAGGGCGGCTCGGCCGAGTACAACAAGGGCATGGGCTACACCCCCACCCAGCCCGGGGCCTGACGCGGCTGACTCGCATGGTTCACCGACCCCGACCCTGCCCCCGGCCGGACTCGCGGTTTCCCCGTTCCACGCGGCGCCGCTCCCTCTATACTGCGCTCATTGCTCGGGGCGCGGCGCCTTCCCGCTGTGGGACACAGTCGCCGCTGAGAAGCACCCGTAGAACCTGACCCGGTTCGTACCGGCGGAGGGAAGCGATGGCCGAATCCAACAAACGCGCTGCATTGATCGCCGAGATCCAGCGCCTGTCCGACGAGGACCCCAGGGCCGTGCCGTGCGTCGAGTCGGGGCTCTTCTTCGATGGCAACGACGACGAGGCCTCCATCGGCTGCAACCTCTCCGAGCATCCGGGCATGGATGCGTTCCGCGCCACCGTCGATCAGGTCCGCGCCCGCCCCGAGGTCGGCGGTATCCTCGCCCAGGTCTGCGAGGTGATGGACGATCCCGACTGGCCCTTCGTCGACACGCTCCTGGTCTGCTCCACGGCGAGCCAGGAGCAGATCGCCGGGTGGTTCGAGCGTCTTTCCCCGGATGATGTGTACGAGGCGGACACCAGCGGGCTGGTCGGCGTTCCGCCGCCGCCGCCGGGGTACCGCTGGTGGGCCGTCTGGTGGGATTGAGGCCGGCCGCGGCGGCCGCGCTCTCCCGTTCCGAGCGGGCTCATCCCGCTCTCCCCCTACGAATCGGATCTGAACCATGACCACGCTGAACGCGACTCAATCCCCGACCCTGCCTCTCCACGGCGCCCGCAACCCCGGCCGCGCCGCCGCCGTCACCACCCCCGGCTCGTTCGCCAACGCTCCCGATGTGGGCGGGCCGCTGATGTTCTCCTCTCCCGATACCCCCGGCATGCCCGCGCCCAGCGAGAAGACCGCGTGGGACTTCCTGCCCGATGGGTGGCGGGCCTCCTTCAGCCACGCACCGGGCGCCGGAACTGATGATGCGGCGCCGCCCCCGGGCTGCCGGGTCGCCACCTTCGAGACCGCCCGCGGCCAGGGCGTCCGCGTGACCCTCCCGGCCGGCTTCACCCCGATCACCCAGCTCGAGCACGCCCGCCTGGGGATCGTGACGCCGCAGATGAAGCGGGTCGCCGAGCGCGAGCCGCACTTTGGCGAGCTCTTCCCCAGCCGCGGCGGCGAGGCGGTCCGCGACGAGGTCGCCGCGGGGCGGATGGTCATCCCCGCCAACATCAACCACCTCAAGCACCGCCTCGACCCGATGGCGATCGGGCGGGCGAGCCTCACCAAGATCAACGCCAACATGGGCGCCTCGCCCGTCTCCTCGGGGACGCACGAGGAACTCGAGAAGCTCGACTGGGCGGTGAAGTGGGGGGCCGACACGGTGATGGACCTCTCCACCGGCGGCGACATCGACGCCTGCCGCGAGGCCTTCTGCCGGCACTCGACCGTCCCCATCGGCACGGTCCCCATCTACTCGATGATCATCGGGAAGAAGATCGAGGACCTGGACTGGCCGACGATCGAGGCCTCGCTGCACCACCAGGCCCGCCAGGGGGTCGACTACTTCACCATCCACGCCGGCGTCCGGCGGGCGCACCTCAAGCACGTCCGTAACCGCCTGATCGGCATCGTCAGCCGCGGCGGCTCGCTGCTCGCCAAGTGGATGCTCGTCCACAACAGCGAGAACATCATGTACACCCGCTGGGACGACATCTGCGACATCCTGCGGGAGTACGACGTGACCTTCTCCATCGGCGACGGCCTGCGCCCCGGCGGCCTCGCGGATGCGACCGATGCGGCCCAGCTCGCCGAACTCGAGACCCTCGGCGAGCTCACCGAGCGCGCCTGGCGCAAGGGCGTGCAGGTCATGATCGAGGGCCCCGGCCACGTCCCCTTCGACCAGATCGAGTACAACGCCAAGGTGCAGCGCACGCTCTGTCACGGGGCGCCCTTCTACGTGCTGGGCCCGCTGGTGACGGACATGTTCCCCGGCTACGACCACATCACCAGCTGCATCGGCGCGACCTCGATGGCCTACCACGGCGCCGCGATGCTCTGCTACGTCACGCCCAAGGAGCACCTGGGGCTCCCCAAGAAGGACGATGTGAAGCAAGGCTGCATCGCCTACAAGATCGCCGCCCACGCGGCGGACGTCGCCCTGGGCATCCCGGGGACGCGCGACCGCGACGACGAGCTGACGCGGGCCCGCGCCGCGCTCAACTGGGAGAAGCACTTCGAACTATCCTTCGACCCCGACACCGCGCGGGCCTACCACGATGAGGACCTCGACGTCGACACCGACTTCTGCGCCATGTGCGGGCACGACTGGTGCAGCGTCCGCATCAGCAAGGAGATCCAGGAGTTCGCCAGCGGCAAGGCCGAGGGGTTCGAGCGGGGCAGGCCCGTGAAGTCCGCCGCGCTCACGCCCGAGCAGCGGGAGATCCTCGAGCGCCGCGGCGTCCTCTCGCCCGATGAGATCCACCGGCTCGCGAGCAAGACCAAGAAGGCCGTCGGCGCCGACGCCGGCAAGGCGGGCTGCCACAGCGACTACGCCGATGCGGACGCCGCGCGGCAGAAGCAGGGCGAGGTCATGGTGCAGGTGGACGTGCGTCCGGCGCTGGGGATCGCGAAGGAAGACCGGGTGGTGTGACGCTCACTCGGCGTGAGGCGAGTTGATGCCGGCAGTGCCCACGATAACCCGCCGCCGCCGATGGCCCGCACGGTCGCTGCGGGTGGGCATGTGGTTCTTCGCCATCTTCACCGTGCTCTCGATCGCCGCGTGGTGCGTCAGCGTGCGGTGGAGGGTCTATACCACGGGCCAGTTCGGGAGCTACTTCGGCGTTCATGCGGGCAGCGTTTCGATCATGTGGCCGTCGGACGCCAAGCGGCGGCAGTTGGCTCCGTCCCCGGGATGGCATCGGAATTAGTACACCCAGGCCCGCGTGCGCCGGATGGATTGGAATGGGCCTTTCTACGTCTTGTCTGGCCCGACCGCCTACCGGATGGTGCGCTGCCCGCTTTGGCTGATCGCTCTTGGCGGAGCTGCAGGCGCCGTGCTGTGCGGAGGCCTGGCCCATCGGCTTGACCCAACTCACCGCCGCGGCTGCTGCCTCCACTGCGGCTACCCAAGAACCGGCCTGCCCGCGACGGCCGTCTGCCCGGAATGCGGCCGGGACGCCTGAGCGCGATTGCCCGTGTGGTACTCTCCAAGCCGATGGCGAACAGCACCGCCGAGCCAGCGCCCGAGAAGCCCCGCCGCCGATGGCCCGCTCGGTCGCTGCGGGTGGGGATGTGGTTCTTCGCCATCGTCACAGTGCTCTCGGTCACCGCATGGGGCGTCAGTGTGCGGTGGACGGTTTTCTACATGGGACACCCCTTCTTGGACCGCTTCGGCGTCGACGCCGGCTACGTGCTCTACGTTCGGGTACCCCTCGACGCGTTTGCCGTGGACCAGCTTCCGGACGCCCCGTGGACGTGGCATTGGCTTCGCCGCGAGACACCGATGGGATGGTCGTGGCCCACCTACCACCGCTCGCTCTCGGGCGGATACTCCGATGTGTCGTGCCCGCTCTGGCTGACCGCCCTTGGCGGAGTTGCGGGCGCCGTGCTGTGCCGACGTCAGGCTCTTCGGCTCGACCGCCGCGGCTGCTGTCTCCACTGCGGCTACCCAAGAACCGGCCTCCCCGCGGCGGCCGTCTGCCCGGAGTGCGGCCGAGACGCCTGAGCGAAATCGCCCACGTGAACCGATCGTCGCCGGGGAGGTACTGTTCCCTGATGGCGAGCAGCGCTGCCGAGACAACGTCCGAGGTGCCCCGCCACCGATGGCCCACTCGGTCGCTCCAGGCGGGCATGTGGTTCTTCGCCATCCTCGCCGTCCTCTCCATCGCCGCGTGGTGCATCAGTGCGCGGTGGACGGTCGGCTACAAGGGTCGTTCGTTCAAGGGCAGCGCAGGTCTCCAGTCGGGGAACGTATATTACTGGCGGCTCACCGAGGTGGCGGCTGGGGAAGGCCAGCCTCCGGATACCCAGTGGGAGTGGCAATGGGTTCGCCGCGAGACCCCGATGAGCTGGTGGTGGGGGTACTTTTTCGCTCCCAACCCGGGTGGAGTCGCGGTGGTGTGGTTCCCGATCTGGATGATCGCCCTTGGAAACGCGGCAGGCGCCGCGGCGTGTCGAGGCCTTCTCCTCTGGCTTGACCGGTGCGACCGCCGCGGCTGCTGCCACGGCTGCGGCTACCCAAGTACCGGCCTCCCCGCGGCGGCCGTCTGCCCGGAGTGCGGCCGGGACGCCTGAACGCGATCGCCCGTGTGGTACTCTCCAAGCCGATGGCGAACAGCACCGCCGAGCCAACGCGCGACAAGCCCCGCCGCCGATGGACGGCAGGGTCGCTGCGGAGGAGTTCCTGGTACTTCGCTGCCCTCGCCATGCTCTCGATCGCCGCATGGTGTGTCGTCGCGCGATGGACAGAGTTCTTCCAAGGCTTGAGCCCGGCCGGAGGCGGCGTCGGTGTCGGCCCCACGCGCATGCACCTGATCAACGCCGATGGAATCGAGGGAGTCCTTCTTCACATCAACAGGCCCGAGTGGAGTCTCGCAGGTGTGGGCCCGCTCTGGCTGATCGCCCTTGCTGGCGCTGTGGGCGCCGTGCTGTGCCGACGTCAGGCTCTCCGGCTTGAACGCCGCGGCTGCTGCCCCCGCTGCGGCTACCCAAGAACCGGCCTGCCCACGACGGCTGCGTGTCCCGAGTGCGGCGCCCCTATGGCCGGGGCCGGCCCGGCCGTGTCGTGAACCTCCGGAGGCGCGGAACATGAGCATCCTCAGGCCGAAACGCGCCGCCGCGCGGATCGTGGTGCTAGTCGCCGCGTGGCTCGCATCCTTCGCCGCGGCACTCTGGCTCATCCTCTCCGCGTCCCGTCCGCGGCCGGAATGGACCGCCCTCGACGGGACGCCGGTCCCGGACGGCTTTCTCTTTCTCATGTACCCCGCGCACGAATCTGTGCCGCTGCTGGACGCCCCTGACGGCTCCCCGGTCGCGACGCTCCATCGCGCCCTCGGGAACACCGCGGCGGAGATCGCCGCGGGGGAATGGATCAGGGTGGCCGCGAGCGACGGCGAACAGTGGGTGCGGAAGGCCGACCCGACGTACACCACCCCCTCGAACGCCGCGGATTCTCTCCGTGCGTACGAAGCGGCGCAGGGCAAGTCCTTCTGGGGGGCCTCGGTGTCGACCTGCGCAGAGCCCAGCGGCGCGGAAACCGTGACCTTCACCCGCCGACCCGACGACGACCACGTCGAGACGTTCGTCTACACCGTCGCCAATGGGGCGGCGACGCCGCTCGAGATGACCCGGTACTTCGGCCCGGCGACGGCGATCGACGGCCTGTTCCGCGCCGGCGCCGCCGCGGCGGCAGGGACCCTTGCCGTGATCGCGATCTGTCTAGGCTGGTTCCTGACGGGACGAACCTAAGAAGTGGACGCTATGCCTGATGCAAGGTACCGGCGTCGAACTGATTGACAGCGGCCACCCGCCTTGCGAGACTCTCGCCGCTCCGGAAACAAACCTCTCGGGCGGAGATGGCCATGATCATTGGTATTGAGATTGCGATCACGCTCGTGGCGTTGTACATGCTGGTCATGGGAAGGCCCATGAGCAAGGCCACCGCGGCGAGTTGGAAGTTCCGGTTGCTTGGGGGCCTGTTGCTGACGATGTGGCCCGCGGTTTTCCTGAGCGTGATCATCCTGGCGTTTGTCTGGGCGCTCCGGCATCCCGGCCTGACCCGGGAGCAGTTCGAGGACCAGATCCGGTGGCCGGCCGCCGGCCTCGAGTTCGGGGTGGTCGTCGTCTACGCCATCCTCGGTGCGGTGTTCGAGAAACTGCTCAAACGGCAAGTGGCGCCGGCGCGGGCGACGCCGGCCCAGGAACGGATGCCCCTCGCGTGAGCGATCCCATCGAGTCCCACCTCCCCGCCCCCCTTCGTGAGGCCCTCCTGGCCGAGATCGATCCCGGCGAGACACTCCGCTGGTGCGGCCAACCCTCGGCGCGGCGTGCGTTTTGGACGACCGCAGGGCCCGCGGCGTTCTTTTGCGCGGTGCTCTCGGCCTTCTCGGTGTTCCTCTTTGTTGGAAGCGTTTTGAGTTGGCAGCAACTGCACGGCATTGATCCGCTCATCCAATGGTCGAGACCGGGCGACCGTCCGACCAACAGCGCGGTGTGGTGGTCAGCGTCATTGGGAACGTTCTTCACGTTATTTTCGCTGGCCGTGGCTCTCGCTCCTTGGTACTCCGCGCGGCAGGCCCGCCGGACCGTGTACGCCCTCACCACCACGCGGGTGCTGAAACTCGAGGTCAAGCGACCGCAGCGGGCGATCCTCGATGCGCTCGAACCCGATCACCCGCTCCAGATCCGGCGGGTCGACATCGGGGATGGCCGCGGCGATGTGCTGCTGTACCCGGGAGGGCAACGCGGCCACGCCCGGATGACGCTGACGGGCATCACTGATGCTCGCCAGGTCGAGCGACTGATCCGCGCGACGTTTGATCCGCCAATGCAGTCGCGGCCCGAGCACCCCGTACCCGGCTCACCTCGCTGAAGCCGCCCGCCTCACCCCCGCCTTGGCGGCCTTCTTCGCCGTCGTCTTGCGGACGGTCTTCGCGGGCGCCTTTGCAGCGGCTGCCTTCTTGACCGTCCCCCGCTTCGCCGCGGCCGCCTTGTTGCTGGTCAGGATCGCCCGCTCGTAATGCTCGATGAACGCCCGAACCGGCACGCGCTGGATCGCCTCGCCGATCACGTCCAGCGCCAGGTCCTCCACGCGTTTGAACCGGATGCACGACTTGCCCATGTCGAGCTTCTTCCCCGTCTTCGCCCACGCCTGGTGGAACCACTTCAGGTGCTCCACATTGCCGTACGTGCACATGAGGTAGACCGACATGTGGTTCTTCTGCGACGCCAGCCCGGCGAACGGCAGCGGCTGCTTCGGGTCGCAGTGGTACCCTGCCGGGTACACGCTGTGGGGCACGAAGTACCCGATCATGCCGTACTGCATGCCCTCCTGGTACCCCTTCCCGAGGTTGGCCAGGATCACCTTGCGAACCGCCTGGATTGCCTGTGATCGATCCTCGGGCAGCCCGGCGAGGTAGTCCGAAACGGTGGCGGCTTTGCTCTGCATACCTCAATCTACCGGCTCTCCGCGCCGGTGTTCAAGGTCAAACTTGCGTGAGTCGACGGCCTACCCCGCCCGGCCGACCGCCTCGCCTGCCCGCGTCGGCTGATCGGCCTCCTGGAGGCGGACGTCGCCCGTCTTGGGCCCCGCGACTCCCGGCCCGCCGCCGGTGGCCACGCCGGGCACCACCCCGTCGGGGTACGCGATCCGGCCGTGGTAGATCGACGTCAGCGTGCGCGTCACCGCCTCGACGATCGTGTTGAGCTCCCGCAGCGTCAGGTCGCTGTCGTCGAACTGCCCGTCCATGAGCCGCTTGGTCGCCAGCGCCCGCACGATCGCCTCGATGCGGCTGGGCGTCGGGTTGGGCATGCTCCGCGCCGCGCTCTCCACGGCGTCGCAGAGCATCGTGATGGCGACCTCCTTGGTGCGCGGCTTGGGCCCGGGGTAGCGGTACTCGATCTCCTGCGGCGGCTCCTGCGTCTCCCCGCCGGGCGCGCCCGCCGCCATCTTCCTCGCCCGGTTGAAGAAGTACTCCACCAGCGTGGTCCCGTGGTGCGCCTCGATGAAGTGGTGCAGCCCCTTGGGCAGGTTGAACTCCCGGGCGAGCTCCATGCCGTCCTTCACGTGCCCCACGATCACCAGCAGGCTCATCGCCGGGCTGAGCTTGTCGTGCTTGTTCAGCCCCGGCGTCTGGTTCTCCACGAAGTACTCGGGCTTGTTCATCTTGCCCACGTCGTGGTACAGCGCCCCCACGTACGCCAGCAGCCCGTTGGCCTTGATCGACTCCGCCGCGGCCTCTCCCAGGCTCGCGACGTTGAGCGAGTGGTTGTACGTCCCCGGCGCACGCTGCTGCAGCTCGCGCAGCAGCGGCTGCTTCGGATCTCGCAGCTCGATCAGCGTCAGGCTCGTCGCCACCCCGAAGGCCCGCTCGATCCACGGCAGGATGAACAGCACCAGCATCGACACCAGCACCCCGCCGCTCCCCGCCAGCGCCGCATCGCGCACCGTCTGTTCCAGCGACGCGGTGGTCATCGGCCGGTCGATGAGGCTGACCACGATCGTCCCGCCCGCCAGCGTCAGGCCAGTCACCACGCCCATCTTGACGAGCGTCGACCGATCCCGCACCTCCTTGAGCATCCACACACACACGCCGATGCCCGTCACGATCAGCGCGTACGTCCCGATCGGCTCCTCCAGCGCGATGCACACCAGCACGCCCTGCAGGCACCCGAAGGCCAGCGCCACCCGCTGGTCGTACGCGATCACCAGCAGCACCGTCGCGAACACCGTTGGCGCGACCGCCGCGACGATCACCAGCCTCGGGTCCGCCGCCGCGAGCCAGCACGTCACCAGCAGCATCCCCGCGAGCAGCCCCGCGACCCCCGCCGCGCGCCCCGGCCGGCGACGGATCCGCGGGCAGAACAGCGCCGCGTACCCCGCCAGGGCAAGCGTGACGGCCGTCACCGCCCCGGCCACGCTCAGCCGCGGCAGCCACACTTGCCACCGCTCCGCCCGCGCCAGGTACTCGCTCTTCTCGGCCCGGTACAACTCGAGCGCGTTGGGCGTCAGCCGGTCGCCTCGGGCGAAGATCACCTGCCCCGGCGCCGGCTTGATCATCCGCGGGGCCACCTTGGCCGCCGCCTCGTTCTGCCGCGCGGTCGTGGCCGTCTGGTCGAATCGGTACGTCGGCCGGGGGAGGACCGTGAGCCGGCTCAGCACCGCCGAGGAGACCGGCGCCGCGAAGCCCGCCTCGCGGATCAACGCCCGCATCGTCTCCGCCAGCTTCGCGCCGTCGTCGATGTTCACGGCCTCGTTCGAGGGCACCAGCCGCCGCTCCAGCCCGTCGGTCGTGCTCACGCGCAGCTCGATCATCTTGTTGAACGACTGCGTCTCGCGCTGCCACGTCTGCTGGTCCAGCAGCGGCCGCCACGTCAGCCGTTCGACCAGCCGCCCGACCGCCATCGTCCACGCCTCGCTCGGCGCCCCCGCCTCGCTCACCGCGCTCTTGAGCGCCGCCAGGCTCTCGGGCGTCAGTCGGAACTGCTCCCGGATCTCCTTGGCCACATCATCAATCGTCTCCGCCGTCGACACCGTCCGCGGCAGGTTCACCAGCGACCCCTGGATGTCCATCAGCACCGCGGTGTCCGCGACGTACACGCGAGGCGTCTGCTGCCGGACCGACTTGCGGTCCTCGTCCGTCGCCGGCCGATCCTCCAGTTCGAACCCCACCCGCACCGCCGCCGTTTCATTCATCACACGGCCGACGCTCAGGATCGGCTGCTCCCTCGTGATGTTCAGCAGCACCGTGCACACCACGGCGAACGCCACCCACACCAGCACCGTCAGCCCGATGCCCGGCTGCCGCATCAGCCCGCCAAGGTCCACCGGACGCCGCTTGGCGGCCCGACGGATCTCCTCGGAGAGAATCCTCGTCCCAGGTTTCTGCGGTTCTGGCGCCATGCGGTCTGCTTGCGTCCCTCCAGCAACGAGAAAGGTACCGTCCTCACCGTCTCATCGTCGTTCCTGCGGCGTGCCCCCATTGCTGACACTCAGATCAGTCTCGTCGACACCCCTCGATTCGGGTGTTGTCTTGGCCATTCCCTGACCCTGCTCGATCAGGTCGGCCCGCTCGGGGTGCTCCGGGTTGCCGTACGCCTCAACAATCCTCTGTACAAGGGGGTGGCGAACGATGTCCGCCCGGTCCAGTGTTACAAAGTCCACCCCGGGCACGCGTCGGAGCCGCCGGGCCGCATCAACCAGCCCGCTCGCCGTCGGATCCGGCAGGTCGATCTGGGTCGTGTCCCCATTGACGATGGTCTTGCTGCCGTGGCCCATCCGGGTCAGGAACATCTGCATCTGCCCGCGTGTGGAGTTCTGGGCTTCGTCGAGGATGATGCATGCGTTGTTCAGCGTCCGCCCACGCATGTACGCCAGCGGAACGATCTCGACGACGTCGCTGAGCATGAACCGCTTGATGGTCGCATAATCCATCATGTCGTGCAGCGCATCGAGCAGCGGCCTCAGGTAGGGGTGCACCTTGGCCTCGATGTCCCCAGGCAGGAACCCCAGCCGCTCCCCCGCCTCCACCGCCGGCCGGACCAGGATCAGCCGCTTGACCCGGTTGCTCTTGAGCAGTTGCACCGCCGCGGCGACCGCCAGGTAGGTCTTCCCGGTCCCCGCCGGCCCGATGCCAAAGACCAGGTCGTTGTCGCGGATGGCCTGCAGGTACCGGTCCTGGTTCGGCGACTTCGGGCGCACCCGCTGGCCGCTCGAGTACACATCCAGACCGTCGTGCCAGCCAGGCTCCGGGAGTCCCCCCATGCCGTCGGCCTCGAACCCGTTTCCGTCCGCCCTCCGGCGCCGGCCGCTCCGCGCCCCGTCGGTGGCGCGGCCGATCAACTCAAGGACCTCGTCTCGCTCCAGGTGGTCGCCCCGGTCCGATGCATCCCGGAGGTATTCCAGCACCCCGCGGGCGGATGCGACCGCGTCCCGATCCCCGCTGATCGTGACAGTCCCGGCGCGCGCACTGACCTTCACCCCGAGGGCCTCCCTGATCATCTTCAGGTTCCGATCGCCCAAGCCGAGCATGACCACACGCTCGGCCCCCTCGGGCACTTGTATCGTGACGTCCACCCGGTGTGTGCTCCAATGCCCCCGCTTCCCCACCACCCCTGCGTCCATGAACCCCTCGTGATACTCTACGCCCAAAACCCACCTCCACCCTCAGCCGGACCCGCCTCGTGAAGCCGCAATCCTCCAAGTATTCTATATATGTTAGGATGTTTGCAGCTCTTGTGCTCGCGACGTCGGGTTCCTGCACCTCGGATGGGGCCAAGGCCGCCGCGGGAGGGATCTGGCCGGCACGAGATCCCAACGTCTACCCGCTGCTCCCCACCGCTTCTACCTTGAAAGTCGAAGCGGATTGGTACGACCTCGACGCGGCGCTGCTGGTCACGGCGCCGTCGATCGAAGCCGCCGTCGAGGCCGCCAGCGAGCCGGACACGAACCCTCGCCTGTTTAGCCTCCGTACCATTGCCGGCGAGCCGGCCACCCTTGAGATCACGGCCGAGCCCGGTCCAGAGCCGCTGCCATTCCCCCGCGCCCCCGCCGATTCGATCCCCCCCGTCACCATGACGATGCGCTGCACCGTGGGGCTCATGGGTGATCCGGCCCGAGAGAAGAAACTCCTCGAGGCCCTCGCCGCCCGCCTCCGCGAACTCCGTGGCCGGGACTTTGCGCCCCTCCCCGAGTAGCGGTCACCCGCCGATGACCACCGGCAGTTCCACCCACGCCGTGGTCCCCTCGCGGTACACCGAGTCCAGCCCGATCTCGCCGTCGAGCGCCCGGGCCGCGTGCTTGGCGATCGCCAGACCCAGCCCCGTGCCGCGCAGGGCGTTCCCGGTTCCGGTCCTCGCCGGCTCGACCTGGAAGTAGCGCTCGAAGACGCGCTCCCGCACGTTGAGGGGGATGCCGATCCCCTTGTCGAGGACCTCGAACCTCGCTACCCCCCTCGCGTCACGCCCGCCACCCGGCGTTACCGGGCCGACCCTGCCGCGCACGCGGATCGTGGTCCCTTCGTACGCGAACTTCGTCGCGTTCTCGACCAGGTTGCGCAGGATGAGGTTGACCAGCCGGGGATCGGTCCTCACCCCGCGCAGGCCGGCATCAAACTCCAGCGAGAGAGAGAGCCTGCGCTTGCTGCATATGTCCTCGAACATCCCGCGCAGGGACGTCTCCATGCGATCAAGGTCCAGCGCCTTGTCCTCGACGATTAAGTCGGGCGATTCCAGCCGCGAGAGGTCAAGCAAATCCCGCGTCATCTCCTCGAGGCGCTCCGCGTGGCTCAGCGCCATGCGCAGCAGTTTGGGGCCCATCTCCGGGTCGTCCTTCGCGCCGTCCAGTAGCGTCTCGAGCGATCCGCGGATGGTGGCCACCGGCGTCCGCAGTTCGTGCGATGCGTTGGCCACAAAGTCCGTCTTTACCTGGTCGGCGCGGTCCAGTTCTGTCACATCGCGCAGCAGCAACACCGCCCCGAAGACCCCCTCTCCCCAGGCCGCCTGCAGCGGCGCGGCCGAAACCTGGAACACCCGCGGCCCCAGCGGGGTGGTGACCTTCACCCGACCTCTCCGCACCTCGCCGGCGCGGGCCGCCGCGTGCATCCGCAGCAGGTCATCCTGCGTGAACAGCGAGTCGATCGGCTGCCCCACAACCCTGCCCGGCCCGGCTCCCAGTAGTGATTCCGCCGAGCGGTTGCACAGCAGCACCCGCTCCTGGTTGTCCGTGGCGATGACCGGCTCGTCCAGTGCATCAATAAGCGACTCGAGATTGCGGCTCTTCTTCGCGAGTTCCTTGAGGTGGCCCGACAGGCGCCGCCCAAGTTCCAGGATGGTGGCGCGCAGGGTCGAGAACTCGTCGTCCTCCAGGCGTGCTGCCCCACCCGGCGGCTCCGCCGTGGTCTCCTTGGTCGTCGACGCCAGCGTCCAGTCGACCAGCGACCTCGCCGACGCCTCGATCCGCTTGAGTTGGCGAGCCCACCGCAGCCCGCGGATTCCCACCGCCAGCGTCCCCGCCACGCTGAGGACGATCAGGAACCACACCGATTCCCGGCTGCCGTTGCTGATGACGATCCACACCGCCCCGCCGCCCATGCCCGCGAGCATGATCGCCCACGCGGACACCACCGTACGCATCATGCTCCGCGATCGCCCCATTGCCGCCGAGCATATCGCCCCAAACCCGCGGGCAGCGCGCCTCAGTCCTGCGAATCCGCCGCGTGCACGCTCGCGGACTCCCCAAGCTCAGAGTCCTCCGAGATGCGGTAGCCCACGCCGCGGATGGTTCGGATCATCTGGCCGTGCCGGCCGAGCTTCTTCCTGATCGCGGCGATGTGCACGTCGATGGTGCGAGTGGTCACCATGACGCCGGGGCCCATGACCCGCGACATCAGGTCGTAGCGGCTCTGCGTCTTGCCGTTGGCCCGGATGAGGGCCACGAGGATGCGGAACTCCGTCAGCGTGGTCTTGATCGGCTCCGAGTCGACGGTCACAACGTGGGTGTTGAGGTCGAGCTCGATCGGGCCCAGGCGTGCCGTCTCCGTCGCGGCGCCCGTGGCAGGGGCCCGCCGGAGTACGGCATCCACTCGCGCAAGGAGGACCTTGGTCGAGAACGGCTTGGTGACGTAGTCGTCCGCCCCCATCCCCAGTCCGGCCAACTGATCCGTCTCGGAGGCTCGAGCCGTGAGCAGGATGATCGGAATCCCCGCCGTGGTCGGGTTGGTCCTGACCTCCCTGGCGACCTCGAGACCCGAGAGCTGGGGCAACATGACATCAAGGAGCACGAGGTCCGGAATCCGATCGCGGATCAGGGCGAGGCCGGAACGACCATCATGAGCCGTCGCGGTTTCATACCCCGATTTCTGGAGGTTGTACGCCAACAAGTCAGCCAGGTCGCGTTCATCTTCGACGATCACGACGCGCTTGGGAGTCGGCATCTTCTTGTCATCCCTTGGCTTACGACATGGAGAAGAGTGTGGCACGACGCCGCCTGGTTCGCCAGCCAGTGGCTCAGGATAGCGATGGCACCCGGTTCAAGGCGGCCTGATGAGGGGTTTAGCAGAATCCTCAAACAGTGAAGAAGTTGACCAATCTATGGGGAAGTGGGGGCCGGTCCGCCGAAATTCGGGACTTCGGAGTTTGCGTTCGCTAAGCGATCAGGCTAGCATCAGCGAACATCCAGTGGGGCTGCAAGCGCCCGTGATTCGGAGTGTGATTCCGTGGGTCGGTACAGGCGTGTGGGGAAGGAAGACCACAAGCCAGCAAGTGAGTGAATGCCAAGGAGCCCGGGTTGTGGTCGGAGCACCCGACACCCGGCAGAAAAGGAACGTGCCGCCTGCGACCGGTCTGCCTTGGGGGCAGACCGTAATCAGGATGGCACATCAGAACACTGGGACGCCTGGAGACGGGGGGTCCCACCCAAGATGGTCCAAGCGTCTCGATTTGAAGGAGTCTCAGAATGAGTCTGACCAAGAGTCTTGTGTTGCTCGCGGGTGCGGCCATCGGCCTCGCCTCGACCGCCGCGATCGCTGATCAGCCCGCGACGGCCCCTGCCCAGCAGGATGAGATCCGGGCCATCGTCGCTGAGATGCTCGCCGACGCCGAGACCCGCTCCAGCCTGCTCGCCGCCGGCGCCACCTCCGGCAACGACGGCAACTTCTTCATCGCCAGCCCGGACGGCAACTACCGTCTGAACGTCGGCGGTGACATCCAGGCCCGCTACTACCTGAACTTCCGCGACAAGGACCAGACGGTCAACGGCGGCAACAACTTCGACGACTTCGACTCCGGCTTCCAGATGGGCAACGTCCGCGTCCGCTTCTTCGGCAACATCATCAACCCGGACTGGACCTACAAGATCCAGCTCAACGCCGGCAACGGCCGCTACTCGCCCGACATCGACTCGGAGACCAACCAGGTCGTCCCGAGCAGCTCGTCGAGCGACAACGGGTTCGCCCTCCTCGAGGACGCGTGGATCGCGTACAACTTCGGCAACGGCTGGTCGGGCAAGGCCGGTCAGTTCAAGCTTCCCCTGCTGCACGAGGAGCTCGTTGACTCCACCCAGCAGCTGTTCGTCACCCGCTCGATCCTGAACGAGGCGTTCAGCCAGGGCTACTCGCAGGGTGTCCAGATCGCGTACACCGACATCGACTGGAACGCCAAGGCCGCCTTCTCCGACGGCCTCCGGACCGCCAACACGGACTACACCGAGTTCACGAACGACTGGGCCATCACCAGCCGCTTTGAGTACAAGTTCGCCGGCCAGTGGCAGGACTTCGATGACTTCAACGCGAAGCCCGGCCAGCCCTTCGCCGCCATGCTCGGCCTCGCCGGCAACTTCCAGCAGTCCAAGAACACCGCCGCCCCGACCGACGTCGACATCCAGTCCATCACCTACACCGCGGACTTCTCGATCTACGGTGACGGCTGGACCGGCTACGCCGCGTTCGTCGGCAACTACGCGGCGTTCCTCAACACCGCCCCCGACACCAACATCTACACCAACAACTACGGCGTCCTCGTCCAGGGCGGCTACCGCTGGAGCAACTCGGAAGTCTTCGCCGGCTGGACCGGCCTGATGCCCGACAACGACCTCCTCGCCGAGTCGAAGGACATCTACAACTTCCTCCAGATCGGTTTCTCGCAGTTCTACGCGGGCAACGCCGCCAAGGCCACGGTCGACATGGTCTGGGCCCTCGACCAGACGTCCGACCTGAGCGCCGGCTCCGCCACCAACCCCTTCGCCACGCTCTTCCCGGACACCAACATCGGCCTGCTCGGCAGCTCGAAGGCGAACGAGGTCACCGTTCGCTTCCAGTTCCAGCTGGTGTTCTAATCCGCTTGGCGGCCGATCCTCGGCCGACCAAATACCTGAGACTCCCGACGGCCGGCCAGCAATGGCCGGCCGTTTTTTATGCGCCAGTGCCAACCCGCCCAGCGGGTGAACACACAGGTCCGTCTGTACCGTCTGGCGCGGCTGTACTGCTCCAGCACCCCCGTCGCGGTGCCTCGCGGCTATCACCGGTGGCCGCGGGACCGCCCACATTCGACATGACACACTGCGACCTGCCGTGCGCAGCGCCAGCCGGAGCCGTGTCATGCCTGACGTCCGATCATCTCGCCGCACCCGCATCTGGATCGCGGGGCTTGCTGCGCTGATCGGCGTTGGCACCGCAGGCGGGGCCTCGCCCCAGTCGCGGCCCGAGACGGGCCGTCACGCGGAGCGGCTGAACGCCTCCGTGGCCCTCTCGCTGGACGATGCCGAGCGGCAGTCGCTCAGTCTCGCGGATTATTTCGGTCCGTCGGGCATGTGGGCGCTGCTCAACGGCCCGGCGCCTTCGGCGGTCGGCGAGCGTCAGTTGTGCCTCGCAGCGCCCGTTGACAGCGTCGGCTGGACCTTCAGCCTCGACCGCTTCGCGTCGGTCGAGCCGTAGCGTCCTACTACATGCGGTCCAGGGCCGTGATTCCCAGCAGACTTAGGCCCTCGGCCAGCACCCGCTCGGTGATCCGGCAAAGCCGCAGCCGCGACAAGCGCAGCGCGTCGGTTTCGGCGCTCAGCACGTGGCAGTTCGTGAAGAAGACGCTGTACGCGCCGGCGAGGTCGTAGAGGTACTGGCAGAGCCGGTGCGGCTCCAACGCATCGGCGACGGACCGCACCGCGCCGGGGTACCGCAGCAGCGCCAGTGCGAGGTCCTTCTCCTCCCTGGCCTCGATCAGCAGCGGCGCGGACTCGGCGCGACGAAGGCCCGCCTCGCCGATCTGGGCGTGCTCGGCCGCCTTGCGGAGGATCGACCTGATCCGGACCAGCGCGTACAGCAGGTAGGGCCCGGTGTTGCCCTCGAAGGCGATCATCCGGTCAAAGTCGAAGACGTAGTCCCGCACACGATCGGACGAGAGGTCGGCGTACTTGATCGCGCCCACACCGATCG
This sequence comes from Phycisphaeraceae bacterium, assembly GCA_019636655.1. NCBI lineage: Bacteria > Pseudomonadati > Planctomycetota > Phycisphaerae > Phycisphaerales > Phycisphaeraceae > Phycisphaeraceae bacterium. Next base: position 179,071 of record JAHBXB010000004.1, read on the forward strand.
CATCCGCGATGGCCTCGAGCTCGCTCCCTTTCAGTTCGGCGTTCTTGTCGACCGCGGCCCGGCGGGCGCGCCCGACCGCCTCGTCGATGAGATCGGCGAGCTTGACGTTCTCGCCCGAGCGGGTCTTGAACGGCCGGCCGTCCTCGCCCAGCACAGCGCCGAACGCGGCGTGCTCCAGGCGAGAGGGCGACGGCTGCCCGGGGCGCGTGGCGTACCCCGCCTTGATCGCGGCGGCGAAAACCTGCCGGAAGTGCAGGCTCTGGCGGGCATCGACGCAGTAGATGACCCGGTCGGCGCCGAGGCGCTGCACCCGCCGACGGATCGCGGCCATGTCGGTGGTGGCGTAGAGGTACCCGCCGCCCCCGCGCTCGGACTTGCGGATCAGCGTCGGCTCCTCGATCCCTTCGACCCGCACCACCAGCGCGCCGTCGGACTCCTCGGAGACGCCCCGCTTCTGCAGGTCCTCGACCAGCCCGGCGAGTTCCTCGGAGTAGGACGACTCCCCGGCGGAGGCCTCGGCGGTAACGTCGGCGTGCAGCCGGCGGCAGACGTCGAGGCACTCGCCCATCGTGGTGTCGGCGATCCGCTGCCACACGCCGAAGGTCTCGGGATCGTGGTTCTGGAGCCTGACGAGAGTCGCCTTGGCGCGGGCGAGCTCCTCGGCCGCCCCCGCCACCTGCTCCTCCAGTTCCGCGACGGCCTTGGGGTGCGACCACCACCGGCGCGCCGCGGCCAGGCCGCGCTCATCGGCGGCGCACTCGCGCTGCGCGGCCCGGTAGTGCCGCTCGAGCTGGTCGAGGGTCAGGCGGGCCAGGTCGAGCCGTCCGGCCTTCGATTCCTGCATGAGCCTCGCCGTGACCATCGCGATGGGGAGCCCCCAGTCGCCCACGTGATTCTGGCGGATGACGCGGTGGCCGACCCGGTCCAGCGTCCGGGCGATCGCATCGCCGATGATGATCGACCGGAGGTGGCCGACGTGCATCTGCTTGGCAAGGTTCACGCCGCAGAGGTCGACGACGACGGTCTGCTTCCCGCCGGCCTCGACCCGCGGCAGGCCCAGGTCATCCGAATCCAGGCGCGTGACCAGCGACGCGAGCGCCTCGGTGCTCAGCCGGATGTTGATGAACCCGGGCCCGGCGATCGAGGCGTCCGTCAGAGGCTCGGCGATCCCCGCCAGGTCGACCTTCGCCGCGATCGACTTGGCGATCTCACGCGGCGGCTTGCCGAGCGACTTGCCCAGCGGCATCGCGGTATTGGACTGGAAGTCGCCGTGCTGCGGGTTGCGGCTGGGCGTGATGAGCGGATCGGCATCGGCGCCCGAATCCGGGAAAGCCGCGGCGATCGCCGCCCGGAACCGCTCTGCCAGGATCTGGACCGGGTCGATGGACATGGGGCGGATGGTAGGTGGGCGGGGACCCTTTGACGGACTAGTTCGGGCTGGCGTTTCGTTCCACGCCGGGCAGCCACGCCCGGAGGATCGTCCGCATGTCGTCGGCGATGCGGATCATGCCCGTGCTCGGGAGCAGCCCCTCCGGATCATCGATCAGGGCGACGCGCCGCGACGTTACCGCGGGGAGATCCAGTGTCGCGAGCACGCCGAGGGCCGCCGGGAACTCGGACACCGGCAGCGGTCCTGTCCGGCTCGGCTCGCTGGGCCTGCGGGGGATGATGAGCAGGATCGCGGCGGGACGCAGGCGCAGGACGTCCTCGGCGTCGAGGGAGACGTACGGAGAGCCCTCGGTCAGCGCCGGCGTCGCGCCGAGGCTCGCGAGGATCTGGTGGTGCCAGGAACCGGGCCCGAGCGCGTACGTCTTCGGGGCCGCCGCGCTCAGCAGGAGCACGCCCCCGATTGGGGCGAGGCTCGGGTCGTTCACCGACCAGGCGCGGGCCATCTCGCCTGTGAGACGATCGAACTCGGAAGGGTCCGCCGCGGGCGCCAGCGCGTGGAGCCCGCTTACGAGGGCCGGGATGTCGGAGAGCGCGAGCAGCGGGAACTCGACGATGGTCCACCCGTTCGCCGCGGCGAGATCGCCGAGCCGCGCCGGCGGGGGCGTGGCGGATCGTTCGATCAGGATGTGGGTCGGGTGCACACGGATCAGGGCCTCGTAGTCGAGGCCCGCGTTGTCCCCGCACACCGGGAGCGACTGATCGGACCACGCGTCCCAGCCGTGACGGCCGACGAGGAGTCCGCCAAGCCCGGCGTCGCGAGCGGTCGCCGCGATTCCGGGAGAGAGCGCCACCAGCCGGGGTGAAGCGGGCTTCGGGGGGCCGGGAGGAGCGGAGGGGGTGGGCGCCCTCTCACAGGCGGTGACCATCACGAGGGCCACGGCCACCATGATGACGACCACGCGGGGCATCGCCGCAATCCTAGCGATTCGGCCTGTGTCTCCGCTGATTTCGGCGAGAGCCTCACCGGCGGAACCGATCGGAAATGCTCGCAGCCAGATCGCGCAGCACCTCGCTTGGGTAGAGAGGAAATGGCCACGTGCGGTCGTTGATGACGTCCGTGGCGGCGAGCCTGGCCCTCAGGTCGGCGGCGGTCTGATCGAGGCGCCCGAGGTCGTCGGCGTGCTGGAAGCGTGCCGCGTGGAGCAGGTCGTGCATGGCCCTGAAGGCCTCGCGCGGGTGTTCGCCTCGGGAGCGCGCGGCTGTGATCTTTGCGAGCAGGTCACGCTTGCGGGATTCCAGCCCGGGCTCGCCGAGCAGTGATGGGTGGTGCCTCGCGTGGTGGGCGAGCCACACCGCGTGCGCCGCCTCGGCGGGCGAGGCGGGCTCGATGCCCATGTCCAACCGCCGCGTCGCTGTGACCAATGCGGACGGCGCTAGGTCCGCGGCCGGTTCGCCGAGCCAGGAGCGGAGCCAGGACTCGGCGATGCGGTCGTACCCGGTCTCCCCGCCGCCGCCGGTGCCGTGGATGAACAGGTCGCAGCCGGCCAGGCGCAGCAGGCCGGTCATGAGCAGGGCTCGCGGTGCGAGGTGTTCGTCCGGCGTCGACCCGAGCATCGAGGCGAAGACGCGCTCGCGCGGCCGCCCCTTGCCGGGGGTGATCCGCCACAGGGGGAGTTCGGGCCCGTGCGTCGCCGCGAGACCGCCGGAGGTCGAGAGCATCGCGATGCCGGCCTCGCTGTGGCGTGCCACCGCACGGTTGTACTCGTCGGCGCACCGGCGAGGATCGCTCCGCATCCGGGAGACCAGGTCGCGCATCAGGCTGGTGCGGGCGAGTTGCGAGGCGTAGACGAGCGTGACCGGGCCGCCAAGGGGCGCCAGAAGATCCGCAGTGGCGGAGCCGACTTGGCGCGCCGCCGAGGCCTCGGAGACTCGGGCGGAGAGCGCCCCGCGAATCATCTCCAGGCCGGCCGCGACCGACGGCGTCGCGAACGCGGCCTCGGGGAGCGGCGGCGGGCGGTGCGCAGCGCGCTCGCCGGTTGGAGTATCCGGCAGGCCGCGGGGCGCTTCGGGGTCGGCTGCGTTCCACACGCCTGGCGCCGGCCGTCCGGGGGCCTCGATCCGCGGGTAGCGGATCGCGAGCAAGTCGTTGACGTCCTGGTCGACGACGATCCATGCGGCGCCCGCGGTGGTAATCTCGGCCGCCGAGACTGTCGCGAGCCACTTCGCGAGGATCCCCGGGTGCCAGAACTCCGCCTGGTGGCCGCTCATGATCACCGGTCGATCGGCGGGGAGGTTCAGTTGGGCGCGGAACGCACGCTTCTGCTCGGTCATCCCGCTCCGGTGCGAGGCGACGAGCGCCGGCCACTCGCCGGCGGGCGGTTCGATGCGGAGCGCATCACCAATCGGCGCGCTGCCGCTCACGAATCGCGACACCCGGCGGGGGCCGCGATTCCTTCGAGGGCCCGCGCGGGGAGCCGATCGCTGCTCCTTGCCAGCTCGCAGTGGAGCACGCGCCGGTAATGGCCCAGGCGGTTGTCGGCGTCATCCAGAGGCCCGCCGAACGTGCGGGTCGGGTCGTTGTAGATGAGCCGCACGGGGATCTCGTGGATCCGCAGCGGCGGTCCGCCCTGCGGAGGGGCCGCGGCCTGGACCCAGAACTGCATCGGGGAGGCGTAGCCGTCCTCCGTGAGGCGCAGCCGGCGCAGCGCGGGCGTCGTGTACGCCTTGAACCCGCAGAACGAGTCGGTCAGCGCGAGCCCGAGGCGGTCGTTGATCTCCTGGGTCATCAACTGGTTGATGCGCCGCCGGTCGGGGGGCGGGTTGTGGCCCGTGGGATCGGGGAGCAGGTAGCGGGAGCCCGAGACGACGTCGTACTTCCCCGATGCGATGGCGCCGACGAACTGCGGGATCATGCTCGGCTCGTGCTGCTCGTCGCAGTCCATGGTGATCAGGGCGTCGTACCCGCGGCAGGAGGCGAGGGAGAAGGCCTCGCGGATGGATCGCCCGTAGCCGCGGTTTTGGCCGTGCCGGACCACGTCAACCGGGAACTTGGCGAGGAGCGACGGCGTGCGATCGGTCGAGCCGTCGTCGATGACCATCACGTTGTCGGCGTACTCGAGCACGTGAGAGATCACGCGCGGGATGTACTTCTCCTCGTTGTACACCGGTATGGCGACGAGCACTCGCATCAGCGGCTCCGGGGATTCTCGATCGGGCGGGCTCTCCTGATTGTTCGCCCGGTCCTGGTGTCGCGACGCGGCCGGGGCTTACCGGCGGGTTACCGGGGGCGTGCCGGCCGCTTCCTGGTCTTTCGGCTCTCGCCGGGCCGCGCCGGGGCCTTGGGGACGGCACCCGGCGGTTCGCCCGGCAGGTTCGCCGGGGGCGAAACGCCGTTCGGGGGCGCGAACGCGGCGAAGCCGAAGGGGCCCGAGGGCCCGCCGATGGTCTCGTCGGACAACGCGGCCTGCTCCAGTTGCTGGACCAGTTCCGGGGTGAGGGAGTGCAGGCCGCGGATCTCGCTGACGGGGAACGTGAAGACCTCGCCGCCGGGGGTCTTGAGGCGGAACACGGTGCACTCGACCGCGACGGACGCCTCGCGCACGGCCGGCGTGCCCGGGATGCCGCAGGCAAAGAGCGGGAAGATCTCCGCGATCGGGATGCGCTCGCCCTGGCGCGTCAGCACGGCGGTCCGGCCGTCGAACAGTTCCGGGCGGGTGCCCTGCATCATCGACAGGGCGGTGAGCATCTCGCGGACCACGTTGTGCCAGAACAGCTCGCGCATCGCCAGCACGTTGGGCACCGAGGGGTGGTGGAGGCGAGCGGCTTGGGGCGGCGTCGGTGATCGTGGCATATGGGTGATTGTTGACGCGGCGAGCGGTTGGCGCGGCGCGGTCACTTTCCCGCGTATTGCCGCGCTTTGGACTCGAGGCGTGCGAGTTCATCGCGCCGGCGATCAAACGAGATTCGCCACGTGGTCTTCAGCGATCCCGAGGTGACGCCGACGATCGTGCGGCCGGGCACCGGGTTGCGCAGCAACTCGGGGTAGTCGACCATGAGGCGCTCGGTGCGATCAATCACGGGCTGGACATTGGCCAGCAGCGCGAGGGCATCCTTCCCGGCGCGGGCCTTTCGGAAGGCGTAGTCCGCCCGGGAGACACTCGGGATATCGCGCAGCACCTGGTCAGCCTGGGCCAGCACGGCATCGACCTTGGCGGCATCCCCCTCGACGCGCTTCCTTGCCGCGCTGAGGCCGCTGCGGACCTCGTGCGTGACGGTGGTGTACCGGCCGAGCCCGGACTTGACGCCAATCTCCCCGACGGATCGAGCCTCGGAGGCAAGCCCGAGGGCGCGGACGACTTCGTACGGGATCTCGACACCCGCCTGGGACGCCCCGCTTGATTCCTTGGACGCCGTCGGAACGACGGTGACGATGCGAACGGCCTGTGTCTCGTTTGCGGGCGGGCGTATGCTGGTGATCCGCCACGGTGCGCCGGGGGGTTCGGCCGGAAGGGCCCATGCCGGGCCGGCGGAGGCGGGGGAGAGCAGCACGGAGGCGACTTCGGTATCGATGCCGCGGTCCTTGAGGCGGGCCCACGCGGAGCCCTGCAGTTCGCGGTTGATGCGTTCAAAGTCCATGTCGTCGGGCTCATCGGGCCTCAGGTCGTCGCCGTCGCGCCGCGAGATCGATGTTCCCGGGAGGATCCAGCAGGCCCCGCCCCGCCCGGCCGCAATGAGAGCGAGAGCGGCCTGTCCAGTTCCGACGCGGCTCTCGCGTGAGTCGGCGAGGAACGCATGGGTCGGGATCGCGGAGGAGCGGATTGACTGAGCGATGCTCCACACGACGTCTGGACTGGAGCGGTCACCGTCGAGTTCCAGGATCAGCATGGTCGCGCCATCGGACTCGGCTTTGTTGACAAGTTCCGAAACGTCCCGCACGAGGCGAGCACAATCCAAGTCGCCGAGCACCCTCAGGTGCCAGACCCGGGCCCGGCGCGGCGACATCCGGCCGGGGGTGGCCGGGGTCGTGGCAGTGGGGGTCTCGGGGTCATCGACGCCGGGAGGGGGCTGGGCGTTCGCGGTGGCGACCACGGCAAGGACCAGTGCGGCGAGCCATGCCCATCGACTGAGTTGGTGCGAAGCTCCCACGACGGCACCTCCCTTGCGCGAGGGGCGGATGATACCAGTCGCGAATGGGATCTGCAAGGGTAGTGTTTGGGTGTTTTGACCCTAGTTTGAAACCCTGGGAACCGGCGAGCGGAGCATGGGCTGGAGGGTGAGGTAGGTCAGCGATCGCCACAGCCACTCGAATGGCCCGAACCGGAAGCGGGCGAGCCACCAGGGGCTCCACAGGAGTTGGAGTATCCAGATGCCCACAACGATCAGCATGAGCGGCGCCCGCTCCACGGATCCGAAATAGCCCAGCCCCCAGCCGTAGAAGATCAGGCAGCAGATCAATGACTGCGTGAGGTAGTTGGTGAAGGCCATCCGGCCGACCGCCGCGAGCCGGCCCATCACCCCGGGGAGTACCCCTGCGCGGCAGATCAGCATGACGACGCCGACGTGGCCGAGGGCCACACCGATGCCCCCGATGCCGCTCAACGGCCACACCGCCGCCATGGTCCACATCGGATCGCCGGGCGACCTGAGCGTGATGATGATCGACAGGATCGTCAGCGGCAGGCCGGCGAGGTACCCCGCCGCGGCGAGGGTCACGTAGAAGCGGTTCGAGCGCGACGCGGAGAGAACACCAAGGCGCATGAGGCCCATGCCGATCAGCATCAGGCCGCAGCAGCGCCAGAAGGTGAAGATCGCCATGATGAACGTCTGCATGAAGAGGCTCGACATAGCGTTGTGCCGCAGGACGTCGAGGTAGGAGCCCCGCAGCGCGGCGACCTCGGCGTGCACCGCGGCGGTATCGGGGTTGGCCCCGTTCTCCCAGCCCGACAGAGACTGGATCATCTGCTGCTGCTGAGATGTGATGGCACGGCCCGCGGCCTCCGCCGCGCGCGCGTCGTCGGCGATGTGCTGGACGTGCCCCAACCCGAGGCCCATCAACACGTTGATCGGGACTGCCACGAGCACGACGAGCACCCCGATGGTGATGAGGATCCAGGGACGGACGCCGCGGAATGTGTACAGCAGCAGCCCGCAGAGCGCGTAGGCGACGAGGATGTCGCCGTACCAGAGCAGGTAGGCGTGCAGCATCCCGATGAGCAGGAGCCACATCAGGCGGCGGTAGTAGAGGCCGGCGAACCGGGCGGCCCGGCGCGGCGTGCCGGGCTCCCGGGCGGCGATCCGATCGTTCATCAGCACCAGCCCGGCGCCGAAGAGCATCGAGAAGATCGCCATCATCTTCTGGTCGAACACGATGTGGCAGACGAGCCAAACGGCGTAGTTGGCTCCGGTGAACGGTCCGGCGTAGGGGACGAGCGACTCGGCCAGCGGATTGAGGTAGGCCGCCCCGGGGAGGGCGTACGCCACGATGTTCATGGCGAGGATGCCCAGCACCGCCACGCCGCGGAGCGTGTCGACGGCGCCCAGGCGGGCGCTCTCGCGGACAGGAGCCGGGGGCGGGCGGATCGACGGGTCGTCGTGCAAGGCGGTGGTCTCCGGGATTCCGCCGCGCCGCCGCGGTGAGCGGCCGAGTGTACCGGGGAATCGCGGGAAGCCCTTGGCCTAGTCTTGCCTGCCATGACCAATCCGCCCGTTATCACCCGGTTTGCTCCTTCCCCGACCGGCCACCTGCACATCGGGGGGGCACGCACGGCGCTCTTCTGCTGGGCGTTCGCGCGCCGGCACGGGGGGCACTTCGTGCTCCGGATCGAGGATACGGATGCGGCGAGGTCGTCCGACGAGTCTGCCCGCGGCATCATGGAGGATCTGGTCTGGCTGGGCATCGAGTGGGATGAGGGGCCGGAGTTCACCACGCCGGACGGCCGGAAGATCGGCGGCGATCCGCGCGGGGTCGGGCCGTTCTTCCAGGCGCGGCGCGTGGACCTGTACAACAGTCACCTCGAGCGACTTGTCCGAGCGGGGCTGGCGTACCCTGCGTTCGAGGGCTCGGAGGAGTTGGAGGCCCGTCGCAAGGCGGTCTTCGCGGCGAAGGGGACCTACCGGTACGAGCGGCCCGCGGATGTGACACCCGGGGTCTTCAACGAGGCGAGGTGGGCGCGGGCGCTCGCGGGCGAGACGCACGTGGTGCGGCTGGTCTCGCCGATGACGGCGGTGGTCGTCGACGACCAGGTGCTGGGGGAAAAGACGTTCCCGGCGGATCATGTGGACGACTTTGTCATCCGCAAGGCGGACGGGCTGCCGACGTACCACTTCGCCGTGGTCGTCGATGACGAGACGATGGGGATCACGCACGTCCTGCGGGCGCAGGAGCACTTCAACAACACGCCGCGGCACATCGTGCTGCAGCGGGCGCTGGGGTTCCGCACGCCGGTGTACGGCCACATGCCGCTGATCTTCAACATGGACGGCACGAAGATGGGCAAGCGCGACAAGGCCAAGGCCGCCCGCGCGGCGGCCAAGACGCTGCTGCAGAAGAGCCCGGACCTGAACGCCGAGCTGCTCGCCGCGGGGATCGGGCAGGAGCCGGCGGTGGTCGAGCAGTTCCTGGCCGCAGAGAACGACTCGATGGAGGTGGCGGCGGCGATCGCGGCGAAACTGGGCATCGCGCTGCCGGAGGTGGAGGTCAGCGACTTCCGCGCCAACGGCTACCTGCCGGGCGCCATCGATAACTTCGTCTCGCTGCTGGGATGGAATCCGGGGATGAAGGCCGCGGACGGCAAGGATCTGGAGAAGTTCGATACGGCGTTCCTCGCCGGGCACTTCGACATGGCCCGCATCGGCAGGACCAACGCGAAGTTCGACCGGGCGAAGCTGCTGTCGTTCGATGGGGACGCGATCGCGGCGATGAGCGACGAGGAGTTCGCTCGGGCGTGGCGGGCGTGGTGCTCCGAGTACGAGCCGGCGCTGCCGGCGGGGCTCGATGGGCCGCGGTGGACGCTCCTGGCGCGGGCCGTCAAACCCAGGGCCAAGACGATGCGGGATGGGGTCAAGGCGGCGGGATTCGCGATGCTGACCGATGCCGGCGTGACGTACGACCCCGCGGCGGTCGAGAAGAACCTGCGGGCCAAGGACGGAGAGGGGCTGGGGCTGCTCCGGGAGTTCCACGGCGCGCTCCAGCAGGCTCGAGACTGGGAGCCGCAGGCGCTCAACGCCATGGTGGAGGCGTTCGCGAAGGAGCGGGGGGTCGGCATGGGTGCGATCGCCCAGCCCATCCGCGTCGCGCTCGCGGGCACTGGGGTGTCGCCGCCGCTCGGCGAGACCATGGGCGTGCTGGGCCGGGAATCCACGCTGGCGCGGATCTCGCGGTGCCTGGCGGTACACGCTGCGTAGACGCCGTTGATCGGGCCATCGGGGTGGTGGTGCGGTCCACGAGTACAATCGCGCCGACTTCCCGGAGAACGCCATGTCTATCGCCCGATCAACCCCTTCCGCCGGTTCCAACGCCAACCCCGCCAGCACGGCCGCGGGATCCGGCGCCGCGACGGGCTTTGCCGCCCGCACCTCGGCCCTGCTGCAATCGCTGCGAGAAGGGGGGCAGTACAAGCACCTGCAGATGATCGAGGGGCCGATGGACGCGACGGTCCGCATCCGCGGCCGGGGCGAGTGCCTGTGCTTCTGCTCGAACAACTACCTGGGGCTGGCGAACCACCCGGAGGTTGTGGAGGCGGGGCTCCGGGGCCTGAAGGACTTCGGGGCGGGGACCGCGAGCGTGCGGTTCATCTGCGGCACGTTCTCGCCGCACGAGCACCTGGAAACGATGATCGCGCGCTACATGGGGACGGAGTCCTCGTACACCTTCGTGTCGTGCTGGAACGCGAACGAGGCGGTGTTCCCCACGCTGTGCGATCCGGGCGACATCATCATCTCGGACGAACTCAACCACGCGAGCATCATCGACGCCATCCGGCTGGCGACCGTCATCAAGAAGGGCCTGCTCAAAAGCGTGTACCGGAACAACACGCTGACGGGGCCCAACTCGCTCGAGCAGCGGCTCGCCGAGGCCCGGGCGAACAAGGATGTCACGGGGCAGATCTGGGTTGTCACCGACGGCGTGTTCTCGATGGAGGGCTCCATCGCCGACCTGCCGACGATGCGGCGGTTGTGCGATGAGTACGGCGCGATGCTCGTGGTGGACGACTCGCACGGGCACGGCGTGATGGGGGCCACCGGTCGCGGGACGCACGAGCACTGGGGGATGATCGACGGCGGCACGGGGGGAGTGGGGGGGCCAATGCCGGGCCGGGTCGACGTCTTCACCGGCACGCTGGGCAAGGCCCTGGGCGGGGGCGCGGGCGGGTTCATCGCCGGTTCGAGGCTCGTGACCGAACTGACGATCCAGCGCGGCCGCCCGACGCTGTTCTCCAATGCGCTGCCCGTCACGGTCGCGTGCTCGGCGGCGAAGGCGATCGAGGTCCTGCTGCGCGAGCCGCAGCGGGTGCAGAAACTCAGGGACAACGTCGCGTACGCGAGGCAGTCGATCAAGGCCGCAGGCTTCGACGTCCTGGAGAGCCCGACGGCGATTTGCCCCATCATCGTGCACGACACCGCGAAGGCGATCGCGATGAGCAAGCGGCTGCTGGAACTCGGCGTGTTCGTGATCGGGTTCGGCTATCCCGTGGTGCCCGAGGGGCACGCGAGGCTGCGCGTCCAGATCTCCGCGGCCCATGAGCGGTCGCACATCGACTCGCTGGTGGCGGCGCTGAAGAAACTGTAACCAATCTTCTCGGAGGGCGGCATGATGCGATCAGATGCACGCGTCGTAGTGGGGCGATTGACCCTCGTGGTGGTGCTGGCAATCCAGGCCGGAATCGCCGGGTGCTCGTACGGCCGGCCGCCTCGGAACACCGAGACCATCGTTCCCACACCCGCCGCGGGGCAACTCGGGGGGCACCCGGTGTTTGGGATGCCCATTCCTATAACTGGTACCACAGCGGTGCTGGTGCCGCTCTCGGTGATGAGCCAGAAGGGGATATTCCAGGATGACGACCCGTACACGCGCGGCGGCATGGAGTCGGGTTCGGGTGCGATGTACAGGATGAGCAGCGAGACAGCCGCATCCGTCTCGCGAGACTGGAACTCATCAACCGAGGTGCGGTGGCACAACGCGATCGCGTGCCGCGTGGACGGCGGCCAGAACGCAGTTCTGGATGGGCGGGGCGTCATCGGCCGGTGGCAGATCTTCGGGGTGTACAACACCGAGGAAAAGGTGTGGAAGCCCGGCGGCCTGGTGTTCGTCGCCGTGATCGCGGACACCAACAACGACAAGGCGCTGGACAACCTGGATGCGCGAGTGGCGATCGTCACCGATGCCGAGGGTCGGAATCCGCGTGTGATCTCGCCGCGGGACGCGCAGGTCCGCAGCGTGGTGTTCAACAGCGCCCGCGGCTCCCTGCTCATGGATGTCGTCAAGGACACCAACCGCGACGGCCGGTTCGGCTACGACGATGACCCGGTGCCCTACGAGTGGAAACTCGGGAGTGATGGGCCGGCGACGCCTTTGCTGTCGGACGAGGTGGTGCAGAAGGCGACGTCGCAACTGAGGTAGCCCCGATGCGCTGCGTGGTGCAACGGGTCCTTGGGGCGTCTGTCGAGGTGGGCGGCGAGGTCCGCGCGGAGATCGCGCGTGGCCTGGTTGTCCTCGCCGGGCTCGAAGAGACGGACGTGGACTGTGATCTGGAGTGGGCCGCCGAGAAGATCGCCGAACTACGGATCTTCGAGGACCCGCAGGGGAAGATGAACCTGTCGGTGAAGGACATCGGCGCGGCGGAGGGCGGGTTGGGTGCGGGGATCCTGATGGTCCCCAACTTCACCGTTGCGGGTGATGCCCGCAAAGGCCGTCGGCCCTCCTTCGACAAGGCCATGCGCCCCGAGCGTGCGGAGGGGGAGTTCTCAGTACTCGTCGAACTCGTCCGCTCCCGCATCTCTGCTGCGGGAGTCGATGTTCAACAGGGTGTATTCCGGGCGGACATGAAGGTGTCGCTCATCAACGACGGGCCCGTGACGATTGTGCTCGAGTCGCCGCGGCTAGGTTAGAACTGCGCTGCCGTAAACGTCTTCCCCGTCGTCTCCCGCTCCCACGTCCACGCCGGTCCGCGCTTCGCCTCGTAGAACTCCCACAACTCGAACCAGTACGACCGGAACGCGTGCACCCCGAACGGCGCGTAGTGCGCGTGCATCCGCTTCATCAGCGCCCGGTCCGTGCCGCTCCACCCCAAAATCGTCTTGGCGTGCCGCAGCGACTCCGTGTCCAGCGGCAGCCTCGCGTACCGCCCCATCAACTGCATGACGTTCGCCGCGGCGTATGGGCCGATTCCCGGCAACTCCAGCAGCGCCTCGAAGACCGCGTCGTCGGCGGTCGCGGGGTCCTCGAGCATCGCGAGGTCCAGCCCGCCCGCTCGGCGCGACCGGCTCTTCTCCGCCGCGGCGAAGAGCCGCGCCAACTCGACGATCCGCTGGTCGCGATAGCCCACGGAGCAGCGGGCCCGAAGCGTCCCCGGCTTGGTGCGGGCGAGACGCTCGAACGTCGGGAACGCGCGCCCGTGGTCGGCGTGGCCCCGCCCGACGACCTCACACAGCCGCCGGTTCATGTTCACCGTGCTCGGCCAGGTCACGTTGCAGCTCGTGACGGTCTTGATCACATCCTCGAACAGCGTCGGCGACCGCATCAGCCGCCCCCGCCCGGATTTTTTCCACCGCGGGTCGAGCCGGTGGAACGCGCGGACCACGCCGTCGTCCTCATCAAGGCGCAGCATCCGTGTGATCAGTCCCCCTGCCGCGGCCCGCTGGCGGGCGGTCAGGGTTCGCGAGAACTCGGCGGTCAGCGGCGCCCCGGCCCCGGGCCGGCGCGATCCGGTTCCCTGGGTGATCCGCGCCGTGACCGGCCCGCCGACATCCAGCACGCGTGTAAACGCCTGCTCGGTCGGGGACCAGTTGTTGGGCCACAGCAGGAAGTAGCCGTACGAGCACGCATCTCGCTTCAGCACGTAGTCCGCTGGGGGCTTGATGGTGAGCCGGGACGGCATGGGGATCGGCGGCCTAGGCCGTCATCCGGCGCGACAGGGGGAAGACGTACGCCGCGATGTTGATGCACAGCCGCTCGGCGATCCGCGCGAACACGTCGTAGCGGGCGTCGAGCTGCGACGAGAGGTCCGCCGGCGGCCCGCCCGGCGCACCCTTCATAAAGACCTCGATCATCGGCCGGTCACACTCGAAGTGGTGCTGGAAGCCGTACGTCCGCAGCCCCGCTTTGAAGACCTGCACCTTGCACGCGGCGGAGGAGGCAAGGACGGTCGCCCCCGGCGGCGCGGTCGCAACCTCCTGATTGTGCGCCTGGAACATCATCGCGTCCCACGGCACCCCGGCGAGCATCGTTTCGGTCTGCCCCGGCTGCTGCACCGTGACGTTGGTGAATCCCCACTCTGGCGTGGCCGCCGGGGCCACCGTCCCGCCCAGCGCGTGGGCGATGAGCTGGTGTCCCAGGCAGATCCCCAGCACCGGCAACTGCCGTGCGTGGGCGCTCCGGATGAAGTCCGCCTCGGCCTGCATCCAGGGCAGGTCGGCGATGTCGGTGACGTTCTGCTCGCCGCCGAGGACCACGACCCCCTCGACGTTGTCCAGATCCGCCGGGACACCCGGGGCGCCCGCGATGTGCGGCGTCCGGACATCGAGCCTGAATCCGTGGTCCCGGAGCGTGAGCCCGAGGCGTCCCGGGCCGACCGCTCTCCCGCCGTGCTGAAAGACGATGATCGCCATAGGGCCGATGGTAGCGAGCCGGACCGCCGACGGGTCAGCGCACCCACATCACGATCGTTCCGTCCTGGCCCATCAGGTAGTCCTGCCGGTAGCGCAGCAGCGGCGTCCGCTCGGCGGCCCATTCCAGCATGCTCAGAGCATCGAACCGTCTGATGTAGCCGTCCCCGCCGGCCCGCCCGCGGGTGGGCCGGGAGGGCACCCGGAGGAAGTTGAACGCCAGCGCAAGCGAGCAGCTGTGCCACGCCCGCTCCAGCACCGCCTGCGCCGCATCCTGGTCCAGCGTGTTCAGCGAGCCCGAGAAGACGATCACCTCCGGGCCCGGCTCGCTGTCGAACGCCCGCGGATCGGCCACGAAGTCTCCGCGGCGGTAGGCCGTCCCGGGGATGCCCCGAGACTCCGCCTCTTCCACCATCTCGCCGATCGCGTCGAGCCCCGTGTAGCAGCACGGCGTGCCCCGCGCGTGCAGGAACGCCGCGAAGTCGCCCCGCCCGCACCCGGCATCCAGGACTCGCTTGCCGTCCAGGTCGATCATCTCCGACATCGCCCGGAACCGCGCGGCCTGTGTCTCGCGGCTGGTCCACAGCAGGGCGCCGAAGCTCGGGCCCTCGCGATCAACCATCTCGCGGTAGGGGGTCAGGTAGCCGCCCGGGCTGATCGTCGCCGTCTCCGCCGCCGGCGCCTCGGGAAACACCGACCGCCTCGCCCGGGCCATCCATGACGACATTGGCAACTCCCCGCGGCTCCGCCGCGCGTTCCCTTCGCCCGGCGGAAGCGCCGGGCCAGACTCATTATCGGCGCCCCGGAGCGGCGGCGATCAGCGGATCCGGACCATCCCGGTGAACTCGTTGTACCGCCGGTCTAGTTCCTCCCGGGTCAGGCTCGACAGCCGGTCCAGGGAGAAGGACTCGATGTTGAACGAGGCAACCACCGTGCCGTGGGCCAGGGCGCTCCGGACGACGTCGAACGGCACGCCACGCTTCCCTGGCTCCCCGTGCCCGGGCTTGCCGGCCTCAGCCGCGATGAACCCCATCATCCCGCCCGCGAACGAATCCCCCGCCCCAGTGGGATCAGTCACCGTCTCGGCCGGGTAGGCCGGGAGAGCCCCGATCCCATCCTTGTGGACGATCAGGCACCCGTGCTCGCCCTTCTTGACAACCACGAAGGAGGGGCCCATCTCCAGGATGTGCCGCGCCCCGGTGACGGGGTTGGCTTTTCCGGTCAGCAGTTCGCACTCATCGTAGTTGAGCACCAGCCCGTCGACCTGCTTGAGGAGCTTCTCCAGGTCGGCGCGGGCGGTGTTGATCCACAGGTCCATCGTGTCCGCCACCGCCAGCCGCCGCTTCGGGAAGTGCGAGAGCAGTCCGAGCTGCACCGCCGGGTGGGTGTTGGCGAGGAAGACGAACTGGCTGTCCTTGAAGTTCTCGGGCACCCGCGGCGGGTCCTCGACCAGCACGCCCAGCTCCGTAAAGAGCGTCTCCCGCGAGTTCATGTTCTGCAGGTACTTGCCGCCCCACGCGAACGTCTTGGAGCCGGGCCGCACCTCAAGGCCCGTGGCATCGATGTTCTTGAACTTCCCCAGGGTCGCCTTGTGCGCCGCGGGCCAGTCGCCCCCGACCGCCGCGACCATCCGCACCGGCCCGTAGAACGAGGCCGCCGCGGCGAAGTAGGTGCACGAGCCGCCGAGAACCTTCTCGACGTGGGTGGTGGGGGTGTAGACGGTATCGATGCCGATGGTGCCGGTGACGATGAGTGACATGGGACGGGAGTTTACGCCGCACCAGCGGACGGGGCGGGCCGCTCGACCCCGCCTCGGTTCTCACCTGTCCGCCGCCGGCACCGTCATCCCCCCTTGCCCGCTACCTTCGCCCAGGTGTCCTTCAGCGTCACCGTCCGGTTGAACACCAGCGACGACGCGGCCGAGTCCCGATCGATGCAGAAGTACCCCAGCCGCTCGAACTGGAACCGCCGGATCCCGTCGGCCCATTCCGGCTCGTCGCGGCCGCGCGAGCCCAGGGACGGCTCGAGCAGGGCCCCCTTCACCACCGTCAGCGACTGCGGGTTCAGGTCGTCCATCGCGTTCCCCGTGCGGTCGCCGGGGTGCTCGGCCGTGAAGAGCCGGTCGAACAGGCGTACCTCGGCCTTGATCGCGTGCTCGGCGCTCACCCAGTGGATCGTCCCCTGCACGCGCCGGATCGGCTTGCCGTCCGGGCCGTGCGGCGCATCCCCGCCGCGGGTCGCCGGGTCGTGCGTGCACCGCACGAGCGTGATGTTCCCCGCCGCGTCCTTCTCGACCCCCGTGCACGTTACGAAGTAGGCGTACCGCAGCCGCACCTCCGCGCCCGGGGCCAGCCGGAAGAACTTCTTCGGCGGGTTCTCCATGAAGTCGTCCCGCTCGATGAAGATCTCCCGCCCGAAGGGTACTTTCCGCGCCCCGGCGCCGGGGTCCTCCGGGTTGTTCACGGCGTCGAGCATGTCGATCTTCCCCTCCGGCCAGTTCTCGATGATCACCCGCAGCGGATTCAGCACCGCCATCCGGCGCGGCGCGCGGCGGTTCAGATCGTCCCGCACCGCGTTCTCCAGCCGGGCCACGTCGATGTGGCTCTCCACCTTGGTGACCCCCACGTCCTCCATCAGCGACCGGAACGCCTCGGGTGTGTACCCGCGCCGGCGCGAGCCGCTGATGGTCGGCATCCGCGGATCGTCCCAGGCGCTCACCACGCCGTCCTGCACCATCTTCAGCAGGTTGCGTTTGCTCAGCACGGTGTAGGTTGGCCGGAATTTCGCGAACTCGATCTGCTGCGAGTGGTGGATCGTCTTCCCCCACGGCCCGGAACCATCGGCGGTGCGCCCCTCGTTCACCGCGTCGATGAACCAGTCATACAGCGGCCGGTGGTCCTCGAACTCCAGCGTGCAGATCGAGTGCGTGATCCCCTCGATCGAGTCCTCGAAGCCGTGCGCCCAGTCGTACATCGGGTAGATGCACCACGCCCGGCCCGTGTTGTGGTGCTCCTCGTGCAGGATCCGGTACATCACCGGATCGCGAAGGTTGAAGTTCGGCGACGCCAGGTCGATCCGCGCCCGCACCGATTTGGACCCGTCCGGGTGTTTCCCCTCTTTCATCTCGCGGATCAGCCGCAGGCTCTCCTCCGCCGGCCGGTCACGGAACGGGCTGGTCGCCGGCACCCCGGGCTTGCCCCGGCGCGCACTGACCTCCTCCCCCGAGAGGTCGCAGACGTACGCCTTGCCCTTCTTGATGAGCTCCTCGGCGAACGCGAACATGCGATCGAAGTAGTCCGACGCGAAGTACAGCCCGCCCCCGTGCGGCGTTCCGTTCTCAAAGTCCGCCCCCAGCCACTTGACGTCCGCCTTGATCGCGTCCACGTACTCCTGCTCTTCCTTCGTCGGGTTCGTGTCGTCGAAGCGCAGGTTGAACTTCCCGCCGTGCTTCGCGGCGAGCCCGTAGTTCAGGCAGATCGACTTCGCATGCCCGATGTGCAGGTAGCCGTTGGGCTCCGGTGGGAACCGCGTGTGCACGCGACCGCCCCACTTGCCCGAAGCGATGTCCGCCTCGACGATCTGCTCGATGAAGTTGAGCGGCTGCTCCTCGGCCGGATTCGAAGCCGCGCCGGAGGGAGCGGGGCGATGGGGAGGGGAGGGCGGGGTTGGGGGAGTGGGGGGGGTGGGGGGCTGCGTCATGGGGCCAATGGTAGTGGCTCGGGAATCCCAGCCGCCGCGTGCCTTACCGCCGTCGTCTCAACGCGATCGTCGCCGCGCCGGCGATCACCCACGCTGCCCCCGGGGCCGGCACCGGCGTGTACTCGACGATGATCCGAGGCCGCGAGGAGACATCCGCATTCTCTCGCGAGTTGAACCGCTTCGCGGTCGATGGAGTCCCCTGCTCGTCGCCCACCAGCACCCAGCCGAAGTTCCCGGAAGGTGCATCCAGCCAGCCCTGCACGTCGGCGACGGTCAGGGCCGTCGAGGCCCATTCGTAATCCCCGATTCCCCCGATGATCGCCATCGCGCTCAGGGTGTCGACGAAGTCCCCGCCGCGGTTCGTCCACGTCTGAGTCGCGTAGAACCGGTAGTCCCAGGTCGCGTCCCCCTCCTGCGCCGCCGCGCCGTTCCCCTCTTCGTCGAGCGCATCGGAACCCCCCTCGCCCCAGTCCGCCAGCACCCGGTGCAGCGTCACGGCCGACGCATCCGAGATGCCGCGCGACATCGTCATCCGCAGCGTGACCCCGGTGATCGTCGAGCCCGCCGGCACCGCCGCGGCCACGTCAAACCTCACCAGCGCCCGCCGAAGCGAGTTCTTCGACTGCAGCGTCCGCCCCGAAAAGAGGTACTCCCCCTGGCCGTTGCTCAGCGTCCCGAAGAAATCCTCGTACAGCGTGTTGTCGCGCGAGGCCGTGATCGAGACCACGTCCGCAAGCGCCCCGGCCGCGCTCGCGCCCACCGCCGCCGCCAGAATCAGCACCCGCGCTGCACGCATGGTTCGCCCTCCGGCCGCGGATCCCGCGGCGGTCCCACTCACCTCCGGCGACGCAGCGAGACCGCCCCCGCCGCGACCAGCCCGAGCCCCGCCGCCGTCGGCGCCGGCACCGTGTACGTGATCGACAGCGCCGGCCTCACCTCGGTCACCGCGCTCTCCCGCGAATCGAACCGCATCGCCGAGGTGTTGACGGTCTCATCCCCCCGCACCATCAGCCCGAAGTTCCCAGTCGGGAGATCCAGCCACGACTGCACGAGCGAGGTCAGCAAGGGTGACGACCACGTGTACACGCCGGTCTCCGTGATGGTCGTGCTCGCGAGGGCCCCCGCCGCGAAATCCCCGCCCGGCGTGGACCAGGTCGACGTGTTGTAGAACCGGTGGAGCCACGTCGCGTCCCCGGTTGTCGCCGGCGCCCCGCTCCCCGAACCGTTGCTCGTCCCCTCGCCCCAGGAGTTCAGCACCTGGTGCAGTGTCACCTCGGCCGAGGTCGCGTTGGTCTGCGTCATGCTCAGCGTCAGCGTCGCTCCGGTGATGGTCGATCCGCTCGGGATCCCCATCCCCGGCCCCACCGGGAACAGCAGCAGCCCGCGCCGGATCGACCCCTGGCTGTTTCGCCCCGCGAAGAAGCTCGTCCCCGCGCCGTTGCTGACCGAGCCCGCGGCGTCCTGGTAGAGGGTGTTGTCCGCCAGCGGCGCCGTCACGACGACATCCGCATAGGCCGACATCGCCGCCGCCAGAACCACGCCCGCACAGATCGTCTTCATGGCCGCTCCCTTCGAACACAACGGAAACGCAAGCCGGATACCTGCCTCCCCTAGCACCCCCCGCTCAGCGCTGCCAGCCACGTCGTCACGAACACCGCGATATCCGCCGGTTGCACCGCTCCGTTACCGTCAAAGTCGGCGGCAAGGTTCCCCGCGATCAGGCTGTTGTTCCAGTCCGTCACAAACACCGACACATCCGCCGGCTCGATCAGCCCGTTGCCGTCGCGGTCCGCCGGACACGGCGGCGCGGGCGGGGTGTACACCACGATCAACTGCGGCCGGAACGACTCGGTCGGGTTCTCCCGCGAGTCGAACCGCTTGGCCGTGTGCGTCGTGGCCTCGTTGCCGATGAGCACCCACCCGAAGTTCGTCGCCGGGTTTGCGAGCCACCCCTGCACATCCGCCACCAGCATCGCCGTCGAACTCCAGGTGTACGACGCGATCGTCGAAGCGATCGACCGGCTCGCGCTCGCGGTCACGACCTTGTCCGACCCAGGCGTGGTCCACATGACACTCGGCCAGAACTTCGTCTCCCATGTCGCTTCCCCCGGGGTCGCGTTCGCCCCGGCCCCCTCGTTGCCGTCGGGGTTCGAGGTCCCCTCGCCCCAGTCCGACGTCAGGCGGTACACCGAGATCGTCTGGTTCCCCGTGCTCGTCCGCGACAGGTGCAGCTTCAACTGCACGCTCGTCACCGTCGACCCCGCCGGGATCGCCGAGGCGACGTCGAACATCAGCAGCGCCCGCCGCCGCTCGCCGCCGCTGCTGTTGCGACCCACGAAGAAGAACTCGCCCGCCCCGTTCGCCACCCCAGGCGTCTCGTGGATCGTGACGTCCCGCTTGCACGAGATCGTCGCCGTGTCCGCCGCCGCCGCGGCCGCCATCCCCGCCGCCGCCGTCATCCCCACGATCGCGAATCGCACTGGAACCATCGCCGTCGCCTCCTTGGGCCGGGCTGGCGAGTCGATCGCCTCCGGCATCGCCCCGCCGCGCGATCGCGCCGGGTCGACCTCGTCTCTCTACCCCGGATACACATGGACGCGTGGTGGCCGAAGAATGGCCAGAAAGCAGGCCGCCACGCCCAGAATCTACACTCTACGTGGAAACCGGCCGGAAACCAGCCGCCCCCTCTATCCGAGCCCCCGAACCACGGGGTTCCACGCACCCGGTGGCCGAAACTTCCCCATTTCCCCCCCCAAGGCCCCGCGCCCGGCGCCCGCACCCACCTGCCGCCCCGTCCCACCTCCCAAACCCCGCCCCTGCCTCCCCAAAGCCCCCAAACGCGCCCGGAGGGATTCGAACCCCCAACCCTCGGTTCCGAAGACCGATGCTCTATCCAGTTGAGCTACGGGCGCAACCACAAGACCGGGACAGCCAGCTCCGCCACCCAGCCGGATGCTAAGACCGACACCTAGCCGATGTCAGGCTTTGAGGCTGGAGCGTGGCGAAGCTTAGCGCCATAGCGCCGCGTTTGAAACTCGCCAGGCGACGTCGTGATCGATGGCTTCTACTTTTTCTTCGGTCGCTTCCTGCCGCCCCCGGTACTGCGGGCCTGCCGGGTCGTACGAGCGCGTAGTGGCTTGACGCGGAGATACTGCTCGGCGGTGATCTCCTGCGTCAACGTCGGTTGGGCACGTCGAATCCACTCGCCGGATTGTGTGAGCGACTTCCGATAAGCGTCAACCAAGGCACGTCCACCCGTCTGGCTGCCGCGGAGCATCGTCTTTACCACCAGTTCATCCGACATCTGCTCGTTCGGTGATGACGGGCCATCTTGAACCTTGTACGCGAGTTCAAGAAGCGTGCGGGTGATGCCCCCGAGGACATAGATCTCGACCAGGTCCCACGGCGGGCACGTGAGGCACGGGTTTGGGGGCGGGTCTGGAATGAGGTCCGGCAGTTCGAATAACTGATGCAAATCGGGCACAAGGAAGTCGCGGATCCAGGAACTGATGAGACACTGTCCCGCATTGCGGCCGATCGCATCCTTTGCCGTCTGGCCGAGTTCCCAGATCGGCATGCGGGAGCTGAGTCGCTCCACCGCCGGGTAGCGCAGTATCCATTTCCACATCGACCGGGCCAGCATGCACTTCTGTCGTTGCGGTGGCGCCAGCCACAACGCCACGTTCACGAAGTAGTCGTCGAGTCGTCTAAGCGATTGCTGCCCAGCGGGCGTATCCAGGAAGCCCCTGCTCTTCGGGTTGTTCGCGGGAAGCCCCGGCCGTCCGATGAGATTCACATCGAACCAGTGGTGCCATGTCGAGTCCACGACGACGCGTCCGATGCCCGCGGCCTGACCGTCGTACGCACCGATGACGCCGAACTCTTTGCCGTTCGCGGCGCCCTTGTTCGTGTCACTTGAGTTGGTATGGTCGCTTTGAACTCTCGCCCACGCGATGATCTGCGGCTTGATCTGACTTGGTCCGGAACCCGGGTACTCCGGCGCATGGAACGTTCCGACGTCGAACGGGGCATTGAGGTTGATGAGGGATGCGTCGATCACATCCCCCTCGTGCGGATGGTCTGGCAAGATATCGATCACGCCCGTGCGACCGCAGAGAACCGGGTGCGGCATCGCCCGCCATTGCCAGGGAACAAACGACCGCAGCCCGTACTTCCGAACGCGGAGCGGCATCGGGATGTCGTCGGATTCGTCGTCGAAGGTATAGGTGCTGTCATGACCCTTTAGCAACGTATCGTGCCGGCTAGAGCCCGTGGGAGGAGGTACTCCCTGGGCTGCGGTCCAGCGACGCATAGAGCGAACTCGGGGGATCCGCGAGCACAGACTTGCACCAAGATCCGCGTGGTCGCCGGTGGCAAAGACCCCTCCACCCTGATCCATCCACCGCGCGAGCACCTCCAACTCGGCGTCGCTGAGTTGCTGCAACCCTGCCTCTTCAGAGCGGGCTCCGAAAAGCCACACCTGGTCGTAGTCGTTGATGTTGAATCCGTCCTGACTGAACCGGAAGTTCTCATAGTGCGGGCCATACCGCGACCATGCCACCGGTTCCGTCGCGGCATTGGGCTTGGCGGTATCAGTCTGGCGGTGGGCCCGGGTGACCTGAAACCGCACCCAGCCTCGCTCATCGTTCCGAAGTGCATCAAGAACGTGGCTCAGGCCAAAGTACGAGTGGTTGAAGGAGACGTTGAGGGTGCTTCCTGGATAGCCGTCAACGACCATCAGGATCCGTACCGTGCATGGGCGCAGCCAGGGAAACGGAAAGAGTTCGGCGAGCTCGATCTTCTCGATATGCAGCTTCTCTCGGCCAAAGTCCCACAGGACGTCTCGTTCGAATGGCATGCTGTGTCTCCGAAGAATGCGCAGCATACTTCTACGGTTCTCATGATTATAAAGTTCGTTTTAGTATTGTATCTGATGCAAAATTGATATAGATAGAGTTGCAGTCGATACTTATAGCAACTGCCCGCCAATGGTTCGCATTGTGTACGCCAGATTGGTGGGTCTGGGAACTGCGTAGGCACTGCGTGATTGGAGCGATTGCCCAAGCACCTCGATCGGTGCTCCCGTGAGAAAAAGAGATTGGGCTTGAAGACGCCCTACACGTTGAACAGGAAGTGGCACACGTCCGCATCGCGCATCACGTACGCCTTCCCCTCCACCCGCAGCCGCCCCGCATCCTTCACCGCCTTCTCGTTCTTGTGCTCCACCAGGTCGCTCACCGAGTAGATCTCCGCGCGGATAAAGCCACGCTCAAAGTCCGTGTGGATCACGCCCGCCGCCTGCGGCGCCGTCGCGCCGATCGGCACCGTCCACGCCCGGATCTCCTTCGGCCCCGCGGTGTAGAACGACTGCAGCCCCAGCAGGTGATACGCCGCGCGCGCCAGCCGGTTGAGCGCCGGCTCCTTCATCCCCATCGATTGCAGCATCTCCAGCCGGTCCGCGTCCCCCAGTTCCGCCAGCTCGCTCTCGATCTTCGCGCACACCGGCACGCACTCGCTCGACTCCTTCGCCGTGTGCTCCCGCACGCGCTGCGCGAGCTCCCCCTCGCCGTTCACGTCCTCCTCATCGACGTTGAGCACGTACAGCACCCGCTTGGCCGACATCAGCTGCAGCCCCTTGAGCGCCCGGGCCTGCTCCGGGTCCTCGATCTTCAGCGTCCGCGCCGGCGTCCCCGCCTCCAGCACCGGCTGCACCTTCTTCAGCATCTCGAACCGCGCGACCTGCTCCTTGTCCCCGCTCTTGGCCGCCCGCTCGGCCTTGGAGAGCCCCGAGTTCACGGTCTCCAGGTCCGCCAGCACCAGCTCGGTGTTGATGATCTCGATGTCCCGCAGCGGGTCCACGGTCCCCTCGACGTGCGTGATGTCCTCGCCCCCCGGCGCCTTCGTGAAGCACCGCACCACCTGCACGATCGCGTCCACCTCGCGGATGTGCGACAGGAACTTGTTCCCCAGCCCCGCCCCCTCGCTCGCTCCCTTCACGATCCCCGCGATGTCCACCAGCCGGAGCATCGCCGGAACCACCTTCTGGCTCTCGATGTGCGACCGGATGATCTCCAGCCGCTCATCCGGGATCGGCACCACCCCGACGTTCGGCTCGATCGTCGCGAACGGGTAGTTCGCCGCCAGCGCCCCCGCCTTCGTGAGCGCGTTGAACAGCGTGCTTTTGCCGACATTGGGCAGCCCGACAATCCCGGCTTCCATCGCGCATTCCTCTCGCAGTGACCACCGACCAAAAACGGGGCCAATGGTAGCGCCAACCCCATGGTCCACATACCATCGCCCCCGACCGCGACACCCCGGAGACCCCAGTGCCCACCGAACCCGCACCCCGTGTCGCCGTCATCGGCGCCGGCATCGCCGGCCTCACCGCCGCCCGCGCCCTCGCCATCGCCGGCGTCCCCTCGCGCGTCTTCGACAAGGGCCGCGCCCCCGGCGGCCGCGCTTCCACGCGCCGCCACCCGCCCTTCCAGTTCGACCACGGCGCCCAGTACTTCACCGTCCGCGATGACCGCTTCATGTCCGCGGCGACCTCATGGCTCTCCGACCGTGTCATCGCCCCCTGGACCGCCCGAATGGCCACCATCGAGGGCGGTCAATCGCATCCCTTCACCGATGCCGCCACCCGCTACGTCGGCGTCCCCGGCATGAGCGCCGTCGCCGCGCGCCTCGCCCGTGATCTCTCCGTCCGCTGCGGCGAGGGCTCGGGGCCCGCCGCGGGGCAGGTCTGGCGGGTCTCCCGTGACGGCCCGTCGTGGCGACTCTTCGATCAGTCCGGAGCGGCGATGGGCGAGCCGGCCTACGACGCCTGCATCGTCTCCGTCCCCGCGCCGCAGGCTGTCCCCCTCCTGGCCGGCGCCAAGGACCTCGCCGCGCAGGTCGCCGCTATCCGCATGCTCCCCACCTGGGCCGTCATGGCCGCGTTCGACCGCACGATCGAAGCCCCCTTCGACGCCGCGATGGTCCGCAACTCGCCCCTCGCCTGGGTCGCGCGCGATTCTTCCAAGCCCGGCCGCGCGTCGGCCCCCGATGCCGATGCGCAGCCCGCCGAATGCTGGGTGCTGCACGCCTCGCACGAATGGTCCCAGCAGCACCTTGAAGACTCCCCCGAGTCCGTCGCCCCCGCCCTCCTCACTCACTTCGCCGAGGCCACCGGCCTCGGCCTCCCCGTGCCCATCTTCGCCATCGCTCACCGCTGGCGCTACGCGGCGGTCGCCAACCCAATCCCCGCGCCCAGCCTCGCCGATCCCGCCCGCCGGATCGTTGCCTGCGGAGACTGGTGCTACCCCGCTCCCGCTCCAGGCTCCGCGGCGGGCCGCATCGAAGCCGCGTTTGTCAGCGGACTTGCCGCCGCGAGCCACGTGCAGGCGTTTCTCGCCGATGCCGCGCAGTGACAGCCGCTGCCTATTGCGACATACCAATCAAACTACGATCAAGTTCCAGCCGCTGCCCCCCCAACCTCTTCAAGGGTGGTCGACGGGACTCGAACCCGCGACCCCAGGGATCACAACCCTGTGCTCTAACCAACTGAGCTACGACCACCATCCGCCCGGCCCCGATTCCCAGCCCGAACGATAAGGTGACCCCCCCCCAGGGTCAACGCGTGCCCGGCCTTCAAGCCCGTTGCCTCAAACTACCGAGGTTTGGCCCAAGCCTATTGTCCAGACCGCCCTCCGCTCGAACGGCGTGAGCCGCCCGGGCCCTTGGGCTATTCGGAGCCGTTTCATGTCCAGCCGTTCGATCGCCGACCTCGTCCTCTCGCCCTCCCGCACCCATTCCAACCTCTCCCCCGCGCGACTCGTCGAACTCGCGATCGCTCGCGGCGAGGGCATCCTCGCCTCCAACGGCGCCCTCGTCTGCAAGACCGGCGACCGCACCGGCCGCAGCCCCAAGGACAAGTACCTCGAGGACGAGCCTTCCTCCTCCGCCAAGATCGGCTGGGGCGGCTTCAACGCCAAGATCACGCCGCCCAACTTCGACCTCGCCCACAAGATCGCCGTCGAGCACCTCAACGCCCAAAAGGATCTCTTTGTCTTCGATGGCTTCGTCGGCGCTGATCCGACCCACCGCCTCGGCGTCAAGGTCGTCGCCGAGCAGGCGTGGCACATCCTCTTCGCCCGCACCCTCTTCATCCCCCAGGGCTCTCCCGCCGCGGGCCCCAACGCCGCATGGAAGCACGACTGGACCGTCATCAACGCCGGCCGCCGCCGCCTCACCTCGGACGAGCAGGCCAAGTTCGGCGTCAAGAGTCCCGTCCTCATCGCCCAGTCCCTCGCCCGCAAGACCGTCGTCATCCTCGGCACCGAGTACGCCGGCGAGATCAAGAAGTCCCTCTTCTACGCCATGAACTACGACATGCCCGAGGCCGGCGTGTTCCCCATGCACTGCTCTGCCAACGTCGACAAACGCGACCCGGCCAACGTTGCCCTCTTCTTCGGCCTCTCCGGCACCGGCAAGACCACCCTCTCCGCCGATCCCAACCGCGCGCTCATCGGCGACGACGAGCACGGCTGGTCCGATCGCGGCGTCTTCAACTTCGAAGGCGGCTGCTACGCCAAGTGCATCAAACTCTCGAAGGAGGGCGAACCCCAGATCTGGAACGCCATCCGCTTCGGCTCCGTCCTCGAGAACACCGTCGTCGACGAGACCACCCGCGTCCCCGACTACGACTCGGCCAAGATGACCGAGAACACCCGCGCCACCTACCCCATCGACTTCATCGAGGGCGCCGTCATCCCCTCCCTCGGCGGCCACCCCAAGAACGTCATCTTCCTCACCGCCGATGCCTACGGCGTCCTCCCGCCGGTCTCCAGGCTCTCGCGAGAGCAGGCGATGTACTACTTCATCAACGGGTACACCTCCAAGCTCGCCGGCACCGAGGCCGGCGTCACCGAGCCCCAGCCCAACTTCTCCGCCTGCTTCGGCTCCCCCTTCCTCCCGCGCCCGCCCCGCGTCTACGCCGACATGCTCGCCAGCCGCGTCTCCAAGCACAGCGCCGACGTCTGGCTGCTCAATACCGGCTGGACCGGCGGCGCCTACGGCGTCGGCTCCCGCTTCAAACTCGCCTACACCCGTGCGATGGTCACGGCCATCCTCAACGGCGCCCTCGCCAAGGCCGAGTTCACCCCGGACCCCGTCTTTGGCCTTCCCCTCCCCTCCGCGGTCCCCGGCGTCCCCGCCGAGGTCCTCAACCCGCGCAACGCGTGGAAGGACGGCGCCGCCTACGACGCCCAGGCCAGGAAACTCGCCACCCTCTTCCGCGAGAACGACAAGAAGTACGACATGCCCGACGCCGTCCGCGCCGCCGGCCCGCGCGCCTGATCACCCCCCGATTCTCCAACCCCAGCCCCCGCCAGCCGCCTCGCGCCGATGGCACAGCACCGGACCACGTTCTCCGACGACTTCCGCCGCTTCTTCAGCCGCGGGCTCGCCATCGTTCTGCCCACCATCCTCACCCTCTGGCTCCTCTTCCAGGCCTACGCCTTCGTCGACGCCCAGGTCGCCCAGCCCATCAACCGCGGCCTGCAATCGATCGTCCTGTTGGTCGTCCGCCAGGGCTCGGCCTCCCGCGCCCTCCCCGATTGGTTCCAGGTCACCAAGGAAGAGTTGGACCAGTACCGCGACGCCGTCTCCCGCCAGGGGCCCGCGGCGGTCATGGCCCTCGCCGCACGCTCCGAGTCCCAGGTCCGCGAGGACGTCCGCGCCCTGCACCTCCAGGAGTACTGGAACTCCCGCTGGTATTTCCGCCTCATCGGCCTCTGCTTCGCCGTCGTCCTGATCTACCTCACCGGCGTCCTCCTCGGCGGCCTCGTCGGCCGGCGCATCTACGCCGCCATCGAGCACTGGTTCTCTCGCCTCCCCATCGTCCGGTCCGTCTACCCGCACGTGAAGCAACTCGTCGACCTCATCTTCGGCGCCAAGCACGCCGCCTTCCGCCAGGTCGTGCTCGTCGAGTTCCCTGGCCCCGGCCTCTGGTCGCTCGCCTTCGTCACCGCCCCGGGCCTCAAGACCGTGAGCGACAACGCCGACGACGACCTGCTCACCATCTTCGTTCCCACAACCCCCACCCCGTTCACCGGCTTCACCATTGTCGTCCGCCGCGCCCAGACCCGCGATGCCGGCATGACCGTCGACGAGGCCATCCGCTTCATGCTCACCGCCGGCGTGCTGCTCCCCACCACCTCGCCCGAACTCGTCCCCCGGTCCACGCTTCCCTCGACAACCCCCCGGTGAATCCACCGGGAGATGCCCATCCACATGCCTAGCAGCGCTCGCAGACGCCCGAGGCGCGGCCTACTCTCGCTCCCGGCGGTCCACGCACCGGGTGCGTTCGATCACCTTCTGTTCGTCATCGTTCTCGCAAGGAAGCGCTGAAAGGAAGTCGCATGCGCATCGACGTTATCGGAAAGCATCTCGAGGTCACCGATGCCATCTCCGCCTACGCCCAGTCCAAGGCCGCCAAGCTCACCAAGTTCCTCGACCTCACCCAACTCGTGACCGTCTACGTCGAGCAGAACAAGCACGGCGAGTTCCACGTCGAAGTCGTCGTTGACGTCGAGAAGCACGACGACCTCGTCGCCAACGCCGCCGCCGAGGACCTCTACGCGGCGATCGACCTCTGCGTCGACAAGGCCGCCCGCCAGGTGACCGATTTCAAGGAACGCCTCAAGCAGGGCAAACGCTGACTGACGGGCGCCTCCAGTCCGGGGCGCCACAGGCTGTGTCTGGTATGAACCGGGCGGGGGCTCGTTCGGGGTCGGGGCAGCGGAGCATCGCGTCGATGAAACTCAGCACGATCGTCACGCCCACCGCCATCGTTCCCCGCCTCTCCTCCGGTGATCGCGACACCGTCATCGCCGAACTCCTCGACGCCCTCATCAACGGCGGCGCCGCCGACCCCGCTCTGCGCGCCGAACTGCTCACCCGCGTCCTCCGCCGCGAACAACTCGGCTCCACAGGCTTCGGCAAGGGCGTCGCCGTCCCCCACGTCAAGCACAAGGCCGTCAAGTCCATGACCGCCGCCATCGGCCTCTCGCCCACCGGCGTCGACTTCAACGCCCTCGACCGCCAGCCCGTCTACTCCGTCTTCCTCCTGCTGAGCCCCGAGGACCACCCGGAGGAGCACCTCCAGGCCATGGAGGTCATCTTCAAGAACCTCAGCAAAGAGACCTTCCGCCGCTTCCTCCGCCAGGCCGCCACCGTCGACGAGGTCGTCGCCTTGCTCGACGAGGCCGACGGGCAGCAGCTCACCGCCTGAAGTCCCCGCACCAACCCGCGGCCGCCACGGCCGCGCGGGGTCCCCCGCCGCACCGGGCACGGAGCAGATTGGCAGATGGCAGCCTTGAGCGTCAAAGTCACGATCGTGAACCGCCTGGGCCTCCACGCCCGGCCCGCGATGTGCTTCGTCGACGCCGCCAGCGCCTTCACCTGCTCCGTCACCGTCTCCCGCCCCGGCCCCGGCGGGACCACCGTCGACGGCAAGTCCATCATGCAGATGATGATGCTCGCCGCCACCAAGGGCACCGAGCTCGACATCACCTGCGACGGCGACGACGCTCAGGCCGCCTGCGAACTGCTCAAGAAACTCGTCGAGAGCGGCTTCGAGGAGGAGTAGCCGGCCGGTCTTTCACCCGCCGAACCACCCTCAGCCCCGACCACGTCTCATTGATCGCGCACACTTTGTTGTCCACCAGCCCCGCCCTCAGCGCGACGCCCCTCACCACATCCTCCGTCATATCCGTCGCCACTCCTGACGCCTTCTTCGGCCACGCGATCCACAGCCCGCCCGCCGTCTCCAGCCGCTCCACCGCACCCCCGAACCGCCGCTCCAGGTCCGCCCGCGACCGCACGAACACCACGATCACGTCGAACGGCCCCTTCCCCCGCGGCTCGCGCACCACCCTCGCATCCGCCGGCATCCCCTCCAGCAGCCCCTCGAACCCCTCGAACGCCGACACCAGCGCCACGCTCGCCCCCTCCTTGATCCCCAGTTTCTTCGCCAGCGGTGTCCCCGAATACCCCGCCATCACAGCGTCTCCCGGATCCGCGCGATCAGGTCGTCCCGCCGCTTCGGATCCACCCCGCACTCAAGCTCCGCCGCCGGCCTTGCCCACACTGCCCCCTTCGGGTCTGGGTCCGTGCTGTGCCGCGGGATCAGGTGCCAGTGCACATGCGCCACCGCGTTCCCCAGGCACGCGTAGTTGATCCGCGTCGGCATCACCGCCCGCTTCAGGCTCGCCGCGAGCCGCGCCGCATCCTCCCAGATCCGCACCTGCCGGCTCACCGCCAGGTCGCTCAGGTGCTCCGCGTGGTCCTTCAGCCACAGCACGCTCCACCCCTCGTACCCCTGGTGCTCGTGCAGCACCGCCACCGTCTCGCCTAACTCGGCGATGAACAACGGCTCCGACCCGGACCGCACCGCCGCCAGCCGATTGCAGATCGAGCACTCCATCGGCCCATGCTACCGCGTACGGCCCGCGCCGTCCCCCGCGAAAGCGCCCGCCACCCCCGCGCTACGCCGCGGATTCCGCCGACACCGCCGCCTCGCTCTTCGTGCTCACCCGCTCGATCTCCGCCCCCAGCAGCCGCAGCCGGTCCTCCATCCGCTCGTACCCGCGGTCCAGGTGATACACGCGGCTGATCGTCGTCGTCCCCTGCGCCGCCAGCCCCGCCAGCACCAGGCACGCCGACGCCCGCAGGTCGCTCGCCATCACCGGCGCCCCCACCAGACGCTTCACGCCCGACACCACCACCGTCGGCCCCTGCCGAAGCAGTTTCGCCCCCATCCGCGACAACTCCGCCACGTGCAGGAACCGCTCTGGATAGATCCGCTCCGTGATCACCGAGTTCCCGTCCGCGATCGTCAGCAGCGCCATCAACTGCGCCTGCACGTCCGTCGGGAACCCCGGGTGCGGCTGCGTCGTCACCTCCACCGGTTGCAGCACCCGCGACGAGGTCACCCGTGCCGTCGCGCGCATCGGATCCTTCGAGATGTCCGCCGACACCGTCACCCCCACCCGCTCCAACCGGTCCATCACCGCCAGCAGCGCATCCACCGGGCAGTTCTCGATCGTCAGATCCCCGTTCGTGATCGCCGCCGCGCACAGGTACGTCCCCGCCTCGATCCGGTCCGGGATCACTCGGTGCCCGGTGCCGGGCGTCCCGCCCAGCGCCTCCACGCCCTCCACGATGATCCGCGGCGACCCCGCCCCCGACACCTTCGCCCCCATCGAGTTCAGCAGGTTCGCCAGGTCCACCACCTCCGGCTCGCACGCCGCCGACTCGATGATGGTCGTCCCCTCCGCCAGCGTCGCCGCCGACATCACGTTCGCCGTCCCCAGCACCGTCGAGCCGAACGGACCGCCCAGGAAGATCCGGTTCCCCCGCAGCCGCCCCGACCCCGCGCCGGCCCGCGCCCCGGGGATCCGCGCCACGATGTCCCCCTGGTCCAGCCCGATCTCCGCCCCCAGCGCCTCAAGCCCCCGCAGGTGCAGGTCTACCGGCCGGTCCCCGATCGCGCACCCGCCCGGCATCGACACCCGCGCGATCCCCCGGCGCGCCAGCATCGGCCCCAGCGCGCAGATGCTCGCACGCATCGTCTTCACGATGTCGTACCGCGCGTGGCTCATCGATTCGTCGACCGAGTGCAGCCGCAGCACGCCACCGGGCGAGTTCAACTCCTCCGCCGGCGTGTACGTCGCCTCGCACCCAAGCTCACCCAGCAGCCGCTGCATGTTCATGATGTCCGCCAGGGCCGGAACATCGCGCAGCACCACGGGCCGGTCGGTCAGCAGCGCCGCCGCCATCAGCGGCAGCGTCGCGTTCTTCGAGCCCTTGATCGAAACCCGGCCGGTGAGTCTCCGGCCGCCGGTAATGACAAACTGATCCATGTCCGCTCCGAGCGCAGTCCGTTGTGCCCGCGCGGGGTGCGATCCCCGCGGCTCTCTTGGACGCGACTATACATCGACTCGCGACGACCGAGAACCGCAAAGGCCGACCCCCCGCCACGCACCCGCCAACAGTGGAAATCCGGGGGACAAGGTGTCGGCTCACTTCTTCCCCAGTCCGGCGCCCGCGCCACCCCTCCAGACGGAACAGCTTCCGCCCTTTCTCGCCCCCGTGGTGCTGAGAACTCGCCCGCCCGCTCCCGGGGGTCGATGACGACCACAACAGGCGGCCCGCGAGAGGCCCCCCGACCGATTGGCCGCGCCCCCCGGCGCGCTCTCACTGTGCTCCAAGGAGCAGACTATGAACCCCCAGCGAACCCTCCTGGTCTCCGCCGCCGTTGCCGCCGTCCTCGCCGCCACCGGCACCGCACGGCCGGCCGCGCAGCCCGAGTCCCAGCAACTCTCCGCCCCCGCCGCGCCCGCGGCCGACAAGGACCTCCCGCCGATGATCTCCCTCACCGGGGTCGTCCGCGACTTCAAAGCGTACGACGTCGCCGGCGGACACCCCGACTTCGGTCGCTACAACTCCGGCCACCGCGTCGGCATGATCGACGACCACCTCGATGCCAACCTCAAGCCCTCCTTCGTCGGCCTCGGCCAGACCGTCACCACCCAGTTCCGCGACCGCGACGGCCGCAACATCAACCCCGCCTCCTTCGACGCGGCCCAGGGCGACGTCGCCGGCCAGCTCACCCAGACCAGCGCCGTCTGCATCACCAGCGCCGCCTCCTTCTCCCAGTGGTACCGCGACATCCCCGGCCTCAACGCCTCGAAGTCCCTCTCCATCACCCTGGTCCGCCAGCCCGGCACCAACCTCTACGTCTTCCAGGCCCAGGACGACCCCGCGACCCCGGAGATCGAGGGCTTCTTCCCCGCCGACGGCGACCTGCTCCGCGACGATGAGCCCGGCGGCCACAACTACAGCTTCACCTTCGAACTCAACGCCTCGTTCGTCTACAACCGCGGCTCCGGTCAGGTCTTCACCTTCGCCGGCGACGACGACGTCTGGGTCTTCATCAACAACACCCTCGTCATCGACGTCGGCGGCGTCCACGGCCCCGTCTCCCAGACCATCGACCTCGACCGCATCCCCGGCCTTGTCGACGGCCAGTCCTACCCCCTGCACTTCTTCTTCGCCGAGCGGCACCGCACCGGCGCCAACTGCCGCATCGAGACCTCCCTCACCCTCCACTCGGCGCCCCTCCCCGCCACCACCGCCCTCTACGACTGAGCCGCCCCGCCCGCTCCCCCGCGCCGCATCATCCCCTCCAGCCGCGCCTTCACGCCGGGCCACTCCCCCGCAATCACGCTGTAGTACACCGTGTCCCGCACGAACCCGTCGTGCAGGATGCGGCTCTTCCGCAGCACCCCCTCCCGCACCGCCCCGATCCGCTCGATCGCCCGCTGGCTCCGCTCGTTCCGCGCATCGGTCTTGAGCTGCACCCGCACCGCCCCCAGCACCTCGAACGCGTGCCGCAGCAGCAGGTACTTGCACTCGGTGTTCACCGCCGACCGCTGCCACGTCCCGCCGATCCACGTCGCGCCGATCTCCAGCGCCCGGTGCTCCGGCATGATCTCCATGTACCGTGTCGACCCGATCGCGGTATCCCGCGCGCCACGCTCCCCCTTCAGCACGATCGCGAACGGCTCCTCCCGCCCCGCGGCTTGCGCCGCCGCCGCCCGTCCGAGGTACCCGCGCATCAACTCCGGCGTCGTCGGTCCGGGGAACGGCATCCACCGCCAGATCGACTCCTCCCGCGCCGCCTCCATCAGGTCCGGCCCGTGCTCCTCCGCCAGCGGCTCCAGCCGCGCCACGCCGCCATCAAGCTCCAGCGTCACCGGACTCACACGCATCTCGCCCACGTTGCAGCCCTCCTTTGTCGCGGGGCATTCTTGCCCCAATCGGCGCGGAGTGATCACTCCTGTGCGCTGAATCGCGATGATGCACCGCTTTCCCCTTGCCGCCGCGAGCCCCGGCGTTATGGTCCTCACGTCAGCGCTGCAGCGCACGATGGGTGCGCTGCACGCCGCCGTACAGGGGGATCCTCATGACGCCAACCGCCGCCGAAACGCTCCCGGTAACCCATCCCGCGCCGCCGCCGCCCGACCCACGCGCCGCCGCCCTCAGCCTCCTCTACCGCATCGCCGCCGCGGCGGAGTCCAAGGGCGACTTCCACCAGGCCCGCCTCGCGGCCGTCGCCGTCCTCGACGCGATCCCCGCCGCCGAGACCACCTCGCCGTCTCTCCCGCCCTCGTCCACAACCAGCACCCCGACGGCCCCAAACCCGCAACCCCGCACTGCCCCGCCACCACGCGCGGCCGCCACTCCGTACTCGATCTCCGATCTCCTTGATGGATTCGGGGACGGCCTCGGGCCCCGTCTCGCCGGCCCCGACACAAGTCCCGTGTCCTCACCTCAAGCCATCGCCACGGCCGTCTGCCAGGCGGTCGCGCGCGCTGCCCGAGGGTCCGCCGCTGGCCGCGCCCCACCCCGCTAGTGGTCAGATCCCTCCCCGCATCCGGGGCTCGACATGCCCGATAATGTCATCCGGGCGGTCGCCCGGTCGCGATTCCACGCGCCCACCGCCCCAAGGACCGATATCCCCCATCCCGGAGCCCGCCATGCCCCTCACGCCCCCAGCGCCCAACTCCGCCGATGTCGGCCTCGTCGGCCTCGCCGTCATGGGCACCAACCTCGCCCTCAACATGGCCGATCACGGCTTCAAGGTCGCCGTCTACAACCGCACCACCTCCGTCACCGAGCAGGTCATCAAGGACAACCCCCCCTCGGTCATCGGGCCCGGTGGCGCCCTTGTTCCCGCGGCGGACCTCAAGGACTTCGTCGCCTCCATCAAGCGCCCCCGCCGCATCGTCATCCTCGTCAAGGCCGGCCCCGGCACCGACGCCGTCATCGACTCCCTCTCCCCGCTCCTGGAGCGCGGCGACCTCATCGTCGACGGTGGCAACGCCCTCTGGTCCGACACCGTCCGCCGCGAGAAGGCCCTTTCCGCCAAGGGCCTCCTGTTCGTCGGCTCCGGCGTCTCCGGCGGTGAAACGGGCGCGCGCTTCGGACCCTCCCTCATGCCCGGCGGCGACGCCAAGGCCTGGGAGATCCTGAAGCCCGTCTGGGAGTCCATCGCCGCCAAGGTCGACGCCAAGTCCGGCCGCCCCATCGAGGGCGGCGCCCCCGGCAAGCCCATCACCGCCCCCGGCGCCGTCGCCTGCACCGCCCACATCGGCCCCGACGGCGCGGGCCACTTCGTCAAGATGGTGCACAACGGCATCGAATACGGCGACATGCAGATGATCTGCGAGGCCTACCACTTCATGCGCGAAGTCCTCGCCATCGCGCCGGCCGAGATGGCCGCCACCTTCGGCAAGTGGAACGACGGCGACCTCGATTCCTTCCTCATCCAGATCACCGCCGACATCCTCCGCCAGCGAGACCCCGTCACCGGAAAGCCCTTCGTCGACGTCGTCCTCGACGCCGCCGGCCAGAAGGGCACCGGCAAGTGGACCATCAACGCCTCGCTCGACCTCGGCGTCCCCGCCGCCACCCTCGCCGAGGCCGTCTACGCCCGCAACATCAGCGCCCTCAAGGACGAGCGGGTCGCCGCCTCGAAGATCCTCGCCGCCGCCCACGTCGGCCCCAACTCCCACTCCACCGGCTCGGGCGAGTACAACTGGATCGACGCCGTCCGCGACGCCCTCTACTGCTCCAAGATCTGCTCCTACGCCCAGGGCTTCGCCCTCATGCAGGCCGCCGGCCGCGAGCACCACTGGAACCTCAACCTCGGCGAGATCGCCTCCATCTTCCGCGGCGGGTGCATCATCCGCGCCCGCTTCCTCCAGAAGATCACCGAGGCCTACGCCCGCCGCCCCGATCTCCCCAACCTCCTGCTCGATCCCTACTTCGCCTCCGTCATCGACAAGGCCCAGCAGCACTGGCGCGCCGTCGTCGCCCGCGCCGCGGTCCAGGGCCTCCCCGTCCCCGCCTTCGCCTCCGCCCTCGCCTACTACGACTCCTACCGCTGCTCCACCCTCCCCGCAAACCTCCTCCAGGCCCAGCGCGACTACTTCGGCGCCCACACCTACGAGCGCACCGACCAGCCCCGCGGCACGTTCTTCCACCTCGACTGGCCCGACCCCAAGCGACCGCAGGTCAGCGCCTGACCGCACGCCCGACCCACAATGCCCCCAACTCGCTCCATCGCTGACCTCGATCGCCTCGGCCTCGCCGCGAGCCTCGCCCGCGCGCACACGCCGCCGCTCCGCCCCCCGGGGCAAGGACCCATCCGCTCACTCTTCGCCACCCGCGTGCCGGTTCAGCCCCGCACCCTCGCCGACCGAGCGGTAATCACGACCGACCGGATGATCCTCCGCCCCCTGCTCAGCGGCGACTGCGTCGAGTTCCTCCGTGTCGTCCGCCTCAACCACCGCCCCCTCGCCCGGTTCTTCCCCATCGTCGGCGACGGCGAATCCAGCCTCCGCGTCTTCACACGTCAGATGCGGCTCACCACCCCGATCCCCCACGGGCCCAACTTCCGGCGCGCCGCCTTCGCCCACGACGGCCGCATGGTCGGTGCCTTCAACCTCAACACCATCAGCCGCGGCCTCGAGTTCCGCGCCGAGCTCACCTTCTGGGTCAGCGTCGAGTTCCAGAACCAGGGCTACGCCACCGAGGGCGTTGCCGCCATCACCCGCTTCGCCTTCACCGACTTGCGTGCCACCGGACATGACCCCGGCGGCCTCGGCCTGCACCGCCTCGACGCCCTCGTCTGCCCCGAGAACTCCGCCTCGCGCCGGATCCTTACCTGCGCCGGCTTTGCCCCACGTTCCCCCGCCCTGCGCCTCCCGCTCGACATCCGCGGCCGCCCCGTAGACCACGACCTCTACTCCCTCTTTGCCCCCCTCGAGCCCGCCGCGCCCGAGCCGCTGCTGGAGTTCAAACTCCTCCCGATCCACCAGCGACTGCTCATGGCCGAGCAGATCGGCCACATCCGCCGGGCCGACCCGGTCGACGCCGTGCACTCGCTCAGCGACCGATGAACCCCTCCGCCCTGCCCCTCTTCACCGAGCGACTCGTCCTGCGCCCCCTCGGGCCGGACGACCGCGCCGAGTTCATCCGCACCGTCTCCACGCTCCGGACCCGCGAGGCCCGGTGGCTCCCCGCCCGCCCGCCCGGTGAAACCCCGGACGACTTCTTCGACCTGGAACTCGACCGCAGCGCCGAGGCCGCCGCCGACGGCACCGGCTTCCGCCTCGTCGCCGCCCCGCGCGAATCCCCCGACCGCATTGCCGGCTTCTTCAATCTCAATAACATCGTCCGCGGCGTCTTCCAGAACGCCGACGCCGGCTGGTCGCTCTCCCCCGACTCGACCGGCCGGGGCCTCGCGACCGAGGCCCTCACCGCGCTGCTCGACCTCGCCTTCGCCCCCGAGCCCGTCGGCCTGGCCCTGCACCGCGTGCAGGCGAACATCCGCCCGGAGAACACTCGCTCGATCGCGCTCGCCGCGAGGGTCGGGCTCCGGCACGAGGGGCTGGCCCGCGAGATGCTGAAGATTAACGGCGACTGGCGCGACCACGAGATGTACGCCAAACTCGCCCGCGAGCACCGGCCGGTGTACCTCGCCCTGCTCCGGGCCTAGGGCGCGCCGGCAGGGGCCGT
The DNA here is from genome assembly GCA_019636655.1 of Phycisphaeraceae bacterium. Classification (NCBI taxonomy): domain Bacteria; kingdom Pseudomonadati; phylum Planctomycetota; class Phycisphaerae; order Phycisphaerales; family Phycisphaeraceae; species Phycisphaeraceae bacterium. Next base: position 216,610 of record JAHBXB010000004.1, read on the forward strand.
GCCCGGCGGGTCGGCCGGCTGGTCCGGGCCCGTCGGCAGCACCATCCCGGCGAGGGGCTTGAACGTCCCGTCGCGGGCCACGCGCAACTGGCCGGTGTCCAGCAGGTAGTTGAGCACCGCAAGCCGCAGGTCCGTCGCGGCCTGGTCCCGCGCATCGCGGGCCGACTGCAGCGAGTTCTCCGTGTCCACGATCTGCTGCGAGGTGGTCTCGATCGGCTTGAGGTCCTGCTCCTGCTTGCGGCGTTCGTTGGTCTTGACCGAGTCCTCGGCCAGCAGCAGCGCGTACTTGGCCCGCTCGATTTCGCGGACGTCCGATCGCACGCCCACGATCAGGTCGTCGCGGAAGCGCTCGAACTCGCGCTTGGCCTGCTCGAAGGAGATGATCGACTGCCGCAGCGCCAGCCGCTCGCGTTCCCGGTCCAGCGGCATGCTGAAGGTCAGGCCGGCGAAGTACGCCGAGTTCTCAGGGCTGAAGTAGATCCCGCCCACGTCGTCCCCCGGGTCGGTGGGGATCGTCACGCTGGCGACGGCGTTGAGTTCCGGCAGGATCAGGTTGCGCGCGTTGGCGACCTGACGCTGCGAGTCGTCGATCTGGTCGCGGCGGTTCTGCAGGTCGAGCCGGTAGGTCAGGGCCCGCTCCACGGCCTGCACCATCGTCGTCTCGGGGAGCGGGAGGTCCAGGGCCGCGAGGGCGCTGTCGCTCACCGCGATCCGCTCGTTCACGCCGAGCCCGAGGCGGATCTTGAACCGGTCCAGCGCCAGGATGTACGACTCGCGCTGCGCCGCGACGCTCGACGCCGCCTGCAGCACGTCGCTCTTGGCGATCGCCACTTCGGTCTGAGCGACTCGCCCGGCCTCGTACAGGGCCTCCTTGCGGCGCTGCTCGCGCTGCAGGGAGAGGTACCGCTTCTCGGTGTTGCCGATCGACTGCTTCAACTGGGCGAGGCCGAAGAAGTCGCGGCAGATGTCCACCAGGAACCGGCGGCGGAAGGTCTCGAAGTCCCTCGCCGCGTAGATCAGGTTGCGCTCCGACTGGATCAGCCCCTCCTGCGCGATCATGCCGGCGCCGCGCATCAGCGGGACGTTGGCGTCCACGACGATGCTCGAGGCCTGGGTGTAGGAGCCGGTGGCGGTTTCGCGCAGGTTCTCGGTGGCGTTCCACAGCCAGCGGGCGGCGACCTGGCCGCCGAAGGGGAGGCGCTGCGCCAGCCGCAGTTCGTTGAGAACGTTGAACGCCGACGCGGGCTGGCCCTGTTCCCACGATCCGGAGACGGAGGCCGTGGTTTCGTTGGTCAGGATCGGGTCCCAGAGGTGGCGCTCGCTCAGCAGGCGGATCGCGGAGAGGATGTAGTCCTCCTCGGCGGTGATGAACTCCCGGGCGGTCAGCTGGGCCTGCTGGAGGGCGCCCTCGAGGCTGAGTTCGCGGGCGCCCTGCGAGACGGCCTCCTGCATGGTGGTGAGGCGCCGGTCGACGGCGTCGGCTTCGAAGTTGGGCTGCTGAGCCTGGAAGGGGAGGTCCGCGGCGTCCGGGTTGGTGGTGGGGAGCGACTTGGCGACGTTGGCGGGGTTGTTCTCCCCGGGGAGGGAGTTTGGGGAGGTGATCCGCGGCGAGATGGTGTCCTTCCCCAGGGCGGCCATCCGGGAGCGCAGGAGGCTGTCGGTTCGGGAGTCGATGTCACTCAGGTCGGCACAACCAGAACACAATACTATCAAAAATACACTGGTTGCCGACGCCCGACGACATGCCCCCTTGAGCCGGTCAATGTTGTCCAAACAATTATCGAATATCAATCGTCTATGCATGCGTTTCTCGCGGGATGCTACCGACCGAACGCCTTGTTTGTTGCGAGTGCGTTTGCACAGCCATATCCTTCCGCCGACTCCCGACACCGGTACGGATGCCCTTACAGTATACGAATAATCGAGCCGAGGCGAGTGACCAAATGACCCGCCACGGCAGATATTTTCTCGACCGCCTTCCGCCGCAGTGACCGTGTCGCAGGGTTCCAGGGGGCCCGAACAAGGAGCGATCTTCGCTTATGGCTTCCATCACCTACGACGGTCAGTCCTTCATGATCGATGGGCGTCGGATCTGGGTCGTCAGCGGCTCTGTGCCCTTTGCGCGGATTCCCCGGGACCAGTGGGCGGCGCGGATCCGTGCCGCCAAGCTGGCGGGGCTGAACGCGGTCGAGACACACGTGATCTGGTCGCGGCACGAGGCGCGGCAGGGTCAGTTCAACTTCACCGGCGAGAACGACCTGCGGCACTTCGTCCAACTGGTGCAGCAGGCGGGGATGTACTGCATCCTGCGGCCGGGGCCGTACGTGGGTGCGGCGTGGGACATGGGCGGGCTGCCGTCGTGGCTGCTCGCGCTGCCGGACATCCGCCTGCGGGTCGCGGGCCCGGCGTTTCTCGAGGCCTGCTCGCGGTACATCACTGCGGTGGCGCAGCAGGTCCGGGATCTTCAGGTGACCTCGCCCGGCGAGGGTGGGCCGGTGCTGCTGGTGCAGAACGAGTCGGGGTGGACTTGCGGGCACGACGAGGCGGCGCACGCCTACCTCGGCGAACTGAACCGCTACTACCGCGAGGCGGGGCTGACGGTGCCGACGATCAACGCGAACCAGCTCTGGCAGGGGATCGAGGGGCAGATCGACTGCTGGACGGGGTACGGGGATTTGCTGGCGACGCTCCGGCAACTGGCTGAGGTGCGCCCGGACCAGCCGCGGATCGTGATCGACTTCAAACTTGGCGAGCCGCTGCAGTGGGGGCGCTCGGCGTCGGCGCCGCCTGAGCCGGGGCAGGTGGTGCGGCGGCTGGCGGAGGTGGTGGCGGCGGGGGGGCAGTTCAACCTGACGCCGTTCGCCGGGGGCGCGAACCCCGGGTTCGCCGCGGGCCGGGAGGGGCTTGTTCCCGACGGGTTCTACGCGACGACGACGGAGCACGGGGCGCTGATCGATGCGCTGGGGCGGCCGACGCCGGCGCACGCGACGACGCGCCGGCTGTGCATGTTCGCATCGCGGTTTGCGCGCGTGCTGGCGAACCTGGAGACGCGGCGTCACCAGGTGGTGCAGCACCCGTCGCCGGAGCCGTCGGCGCCGAAGGCCAAGGCATCGGCGTCGCTGCCGAGCGTGGTGTACGCGACGGGCATTCACGGATCGGTCGCGTTCGTGTTCGCGGACGAGGCGGGCCGCAACGAGCCGGACTCGACGACGCTGCTCCTGCCCGACGGCACGACGCTGCCGGTGCCGCTGGGTGACTTGTCGGTGGTGTGGTGCCTCTTCGACGCGAGGCTGACGGGGCGCACGAACCTGGACTACTGCAACCTCTCGGCGTTCGCCGTGCTGGGGCGCGTGTTCGTGTGCTTCGGCCCGGCGGGGACGCGGGGGGTGCTGTCGATCAACGGCTCGCGGCTGGAGGTCGACGTGCCGACGGGGCTGACGCCGGCGATCGTCGAGCACGAGGGGATCGTCGTGGTCGTCTGCTCCTCCGAGCAGATCGATGCGGCGTACGTGGACGACGACACGCTGTACCTGGGTGTATCGGGGCTCGCGTCGGTGGATGCGGCGGGCGCTTCGTCGCACCCGATCCCGCATGGCACATACAAGACGTACACGCGCGTGACGGGGACGGGCGCGGTGACGACGCACAAGGCGTCGCCGCCGCCGCCGGTGGAGCGAGCGCCGGAACCGGCGGCGCCCGCGCCGAAGGCCAAGGGGAAGGGGAAGGCCTCGGCGAAGAAGGGGACGGCGCCCGAGCCGGTCCGCAAGATCGATCCGGGTCCGCGGCTGGTGCTCAACCACTGGTCGGGTGCTTCGGCGAAGGAGTACGCGGACGGGGTTTCGGCGCGGTTCGCGTCGATCGCGGGTCCGGCGGACCTGGACTCGCTCGGTGCGCCGGTCGGGTACGGGTGGTACCGGATCAAGTTCCGCTCCTCGAGCCCGGGGAAGCGGCGGATCCTGTTCCCGGGCGCGGCGGACCGGCTGCACCTGACGCTCGACGGCGAGATCGTCGGCGTGGTAGGGCACGGCCCGGGCGCGGTCCCGGATGTCTCCTTGTCGCTGAAGAAAGGGGAGCACACGCTGGTGGTCCTGGCGGAGAACCTCGGACGGTTCTCAGGTGGTTTGCGGCTGGGGAGCCGCGTCGGGCTGTACGACCACCTGTGGGCGGTATCGCCGCTGAAGGCGGGGGCGCCGAAGCTGGTGACGGGCGAACCGATCGAGCCGCTGGGGTCGTTCGTGCCGCTCTGGAATGTTCACCGCTCGGATGCGACGGACCCGATGCGGCCGACGTGGACGTTCCAGCACCGGTCGAAGGGTCCTGTGTTCGTGCGGATGGGCCCGATGCCGGTTCGCGGGGTGCTGGTGCTCAATGATGTGCCTCTCAAGCCATTCGACGAAGCAGGGCTCGGGGTGTACACGATTCCCGCCGAGTCGCTCTCTCGCGGCAACAACTCGCTGCAGCTGGCGCTGCTGGGTGGGCACGGCGTGGCCGAAGCGAACCTGAAGCACGTGACCGAGGCGGTGGAGTTGTTTGATGGGGACGAGTGCCTGACGCTGCCGGACCCCAAGTCGCTGCCGAGCCGCGGCAAGGGCAAGGGGGCGGTCAAGGACATCGGCCCCACCGGGACGGCCGAGTGGGCGTTTGCGAAGTGGGAGCCCCCGACGCGCGATGCGTACGAGCCGGGGACCAAGTCGCCGGGGAAGGGATCGCACCAGCCGAAGTGGTGGCGCTGCCCGTTCAATCCGGATGATTCGGCGCTGCCGCTGCTGCTTGATCTCACGGGAATGACCAAGGGGCAGATCTACGTGAACGGTCAGCACCTCGGGCGGTACTTCGTGGCGGATCCGAACGGCAAGACGCTCGGGACACAGAGCGTGTACCACATCCCGCGGTCGATGCTGGGACGGACCGGGCCGAGCGAACTCATGCTGTTCGAGGAGCATGGGGCGGCGCCGACGAAGGTGAAGATTTCGGCGCCGGAGTGACCGCGGACGGTCGCGATTGCTAACGCGAGCCGAAGTCAGCGGTTACATTCATCTCATGATTCGGATGCGGTACGGCTGCTGCTCTATTTGCAACTTTGGGCTTGCAGAACCATCGGCCGCGGGTAATTTGGGGGTGACGTCCCGCGCTGTATCGGACGTCGGCGTACCGGCGCGCCACGACGCGAAGCCATCAGAATGGTTCTTCAGGTCAGCGAGGCGACACGCCCCGGCGGCGTCGATTAACGCGGAGTGAGAGAGATGAAGCGAGTAATGCTGTCGTGCGCGGCGGTGGTGGCTGTTGCGGCTGGTGCGGCCGTTGGCGATACCGTTGAGATGGTGCGCGTCGGCGAGGGGCTGGGGCGAACGTTGAAGTTGTATGGTTCGCAGGTCGGCAGTTCGTACACGTTCCTGGTGGGTCAGTTGACCCATGATTTCCGCAATGGAACGGGGGAAGGCGCGGGCCTGAACGGCATCCTGCCGGTATTCTGCACCGATCTGGAGCAGGAGTCGTCGTACAACTGGGAGACGTACGAGATCGTTCCGCTGATGGCGGCGCCGCTGCCGGGGCCGGCGATGGGGCCGCTCAAGGCGCAGGCGATCGCGGATATCTGGTACGGCGCGGCGGGGCAGCAGTTCACGTCGAACGAGTACGCGGCGGCGGTGCAGATGCTCATCTGGGACATCGTGTACGACTACAACGGCTCGGCCGCGAGCGTTGATGTGAACACGGGCACGGTGCTGTTCGCGGCGCCGGCCGATGTGGTGCTGGTCTTCGATACGCTGCGCGGGTTCATTGGGACCAATACACCGATCGGCAACCTGCGCGGGCTGACGCACCCGGACTTCCAGGATCAGGTCATCATCGTGCCGGCGCCGGCGGCGGGCGCGATGCTGGCCGGCGGGATGCTGCTGGCGGGCGCGCGTCGGCGCCGTCGGTAGTCAATCCGGGCTGCTGGCTTGTTTGATGGTTTCGAAAGGAGCTACTGCTGCTGGGGCGCCTCGGCGTCCGACTGCAGAGCGTGCGCCTTGATCGCCTCGGAGAGTTTCTGGGCGATGCGGATCTGGCGGGCGGCGCCGACCTCGCCGGCGACCAACTCGTTGCCCGCTCGCTTGAGGTTCACCGGATCGGCGCCGGCGGCCCGGTTCTTATCGAGCTGGCTTTTCATGACCTCGATGTAGGCCTGGAGTTCGGCGAGTTCCTCTTCGGGGGTCATCGTCGGGAAAAAACCCTCGGCGTTGACGACCCCGTTGAACATGACCGCCCGCTGGGGGCCGCCGAGGAAGGCCTGCTGCTGGTTGATGTTCCAGCGGGCCATCGCGGCCTCTTCACTGATGACGGCACGCGGCTTGCCGCCGCTCTCCACAAGCGAACGGGGCGACTTTCCGGTGACCCGGTCGGCCATCATCTGGGCCTGGCGGCTGCGGACAAGTGCGTCGGTCTCCCGCCAGTCTGCTGCTGTAATGCCGGAGCGGATCGGGGGCTCGGACCGGGTAAGCAGCCGGGAGGCCCGCAGGTTCCAGGCGCGAGGGATCGAACGGGCATCGACGCCGCCGCCCTCAAGATCGGCGTAGCGACCGAGGGGGATATCGAGAGCGAGACGATCCTTGCCGCGGAGCACGACGACGCTGAGGACTTCGCCGGGCTCGTGGGCGATGATAAGGGCGCGGAGCAGCTCCCAGGCTTCGGGGCCGACGAGGCGAGCGCCATCGGCAGATTCGAGGATATCGCCTTCCTCGAGGAGGCGAGCGCAGGGGAAGTTCGGAACGGTCTGGTCGATGATAATGCGGTCGCGGAGGAGCCCGGTGAGGATGGGGCGGATACCCATGGCGCCGCGAGGCGATCGCTCGAAGCGGGTGCGGCCCGCGGAGATGAGGCGTTCGCGCTGTTCGGGGGAGAGAGAGGCTGCGTTGGCGAGGGTCGCCTCGATCATCGGGAGCGTGATGTCGGTGCTGGCGACGAGCTGGGCGCTGGCGTCCTGGCGGACCTGGTAGCTGGGATCGTCGAGGAGGGCGACGAGGCGGGGCATGGGGCCGTCGGCGGGGGAAGCGGCGACCGGGGAGGGCTGGCCCTGGGCGTGAGATGTCGTGACGGTGACGAAACCGAGTGCCGTGCCGAGGACGATGGCAAGGACAGGATGTTTCGCGCTCATGGTGACCACCGCCCTTACTGAACCGCGGTCCGTCGCGTTGTATTCACCCCGGCGAAGGGGCAGATGCCCGGCGCCATCGGCGGGCAAACGGGACCTCTCACGATAGCCCGGAGACGCGCCGGGCGTTGTCACGGAGCCAGACGGCCTTGCCCATGACCATGGCGAGGAGGCCGGCCGGATCGAGCAGGTGCGAGCGTCCGAGCCCGCGTACGGCGGCGACGGCTTCGACGACCAGGGCCTCGATCATGAGCCAGGCGAGGGCATCGGACTCCGCCGCGCTCAGGGTTCTACCGGAACCGGCGGTCCAGCCATGCACAAAAGCGGACAATCTGGCTTCATCGGGCTGGACGGGCCATGCGTCGGGGGTGGAGGGGAGGGGGGGAGCGGGGGCCGGGGTGTCGGTCGAGGGCGGGGATTGTTCGCCGGCGCGGCGCATGGAGAACTGGAGGGCGCCGTTGGCGACATCGAGGATGGGCCAGGAGAGGCAGACGGTCTCGAGATCGACGACACCGGCGACGGTGTGGCCGCGGAAGACGAGGTTACCGGGGTGCCAGTCGGCGTGGATGACCTGCTCGGGCAGGGAGCGGATGCCGATGGCATCGGCCTTGGCGGCGGCGCGCTGGTACTCGTCGGCGAGGTCCTTGGCGAGGCGGCGGGCGACGCGGCCGGCATCGCGGGATTCGCACTCGCGGACGAGTCGGGCGCCGACGTCCTTGAGGGCGTGGTAGCCGCCGGTGTGGGTCTGGATGGTGGGGTGGAAGTCGGCCAGGAGGCGGTGGAAGACGCCGAGGATTCGGCCGGCTTCGAGGGTGGAGGTGACGGAGCGGTCGTAGCCGGCGCCGGGGACGACCTCGTAGACCTCGTAGACGCGGTCGCCGAGTTCGACCATGGAGCGGTTGCCGGCCCTGGTGCTGAGGAGGCGGGGGACGGGGAAGCCGGCGCGGGCGAGGAAGGTCTGGGTCTCGTGGCTGAGGGCGACGCGCCGGGCGTCGGTGCGGGCACCGGGCCCGCCGCGGCGCTTGAGGAGGAAGAGGCCCTGCGTGGTGCGGAGGATGACCTTGGGGGTGTGCCTGGAGCCGCGGGAGAGGCGGCGGACTTCTTCGACGACGCCGAGGTCGTAATGGGAGCAGACGACGGCGGCCTCGCCGGCCGCGATGCGCTCGGAGCGGTTGGTCATCGGCGCCGGCTCCGGGGGCTACTCGACGTTCTGGACCTGCTCTTTGATGCGGTCGATCTCGCCCTTGACCTCGACGATGTGGCGGGAGATCTCGGAGTCGGCGCACTTGGAGGCGATGGTGTTGGCCTCGCGGAGCATTTCCTGGGAGAGGAAATCGAGGGTTCGGCCGACGGGCTTGCCGTCGTCGCGTTCGAGGAGCTGGGTGAACTGCTCGATGTGGCCGGAGAGGCGGGTGATCTCTTCGGTGATGTCGGTGCGTTCGGCGTAGACGGCGATCTCGCGGACGACGTCGGCGGGCTCGACCTTGAGGCCGGCCTCGTTAATCATGGTGTCGATGCGGAGCTTGAGGCGGCGCTCGTATTCGAGGAGGGTATCGGGGGCGCGGGCGGAGATGTGCCGGAGGCGGTCGGCGATGGCGTCGCGGCGCTGGAGGAGGTCGGTGCGGAGGGCGGCGCCCTCGCGGCCGCGCATGGCGATGAGGCGGTCGCAGGCCTGGGCGAGGAGCTTGGTGAGGGCCTGGCGGGCGCGTTCGAGTCGTTCTTCCTCGTTGGCCGGGGGGAGGAGGACGCCGGGGAGAGCGAGGAGCGGGCCGAGATCGACCTTGACCTGGCCGGACTGGACCTGGGGGAGGCGCTTGAGCTGTTCGATGTAGGCGCTCAGGGCCTTGTCGTTGATGGTGTAGCCGGTCTCGCCGGAGGAATCGGAGCACTGGGCGGAGAGGAAGACGCTGCCGCGGCCGAGGCGGCGGCGGAGTTCGCTCTCGATCTCGGCCTCGAGGGCCTGGAACTGCTCGGGGAGGCGGATGATGGCCTTGAAGTACTTGCTGTTGAGGGAGCGGACTTCTATGAAGTAGTGGACGCCGCCGGGGGAACCCTGGGGGCCGGACCCAACGGTCATGGACGCGTCGCCGAACCCGGTCATGCTGCGGATCACGCGCGGCTCCTTGTGCGCCGGCCGGTGATGCGGTCGGGATCAGGATGATGGATTGTTGTACCTGATGCAGGGAAGGGACGCATCAGTGGCCCTGCGGGGTGTCGCCGGCGCCGGGCGCGCGGTTGGGCGCGGGCTCTTCGGGCTGCGGCTCGGGCTGGGGCTGAGGATCGGCGGGCGGGGTGGCTGGAGGAGGGGAGGTGGAGGGGGGAGTGGTGGAAGGAGCGCTCACCGGCGGGGTGGAGTCGGGGGTTGAGCCGGTGGGGGCGGGGGCCGGGGTTTCGGCGGGGGTGGCAACCGCGGGCTGCTCGGCGGCGAAGCCGGGGCGGATCATGTAGTTGAGGGCGATGGCGGCGAGGAGCCAGAGGACGAAGATGAGGATGGAGGCGACGGTGAGGGCGTCGCCGGTCTTGGCGCCGAAGGCGGTCTGACCGGAGCCGGCACCGGAGCCGAAGGCGCCGGAGAGCCCGCCGCCCTGTGGGCGCTGGATGAGGACGACGAGGATCATCAGGACGCTCAGGAGCAGGAACGCCAGGGTGGCGATCACGGTCCAGATGAGTCCCCAGTTGGCGGCGAGGGTCATGAACATCCGTCGGTAGCTCCAGGAGCGTTCGGAGGGCCTCCCGATCATGGCCCTAATGGGTGAGAGGGAGCCGGGGCGAAGTCTAGCCCTGGGGTTGTTGTGTTTCGTGCCGGGGCATTTTCTGCGGTGAAGTTACGACCCGCAGGCGCGGACGATCTGGGCGAACTCGTCGGCCTTGAGGGAGGCGCCGCCGACGAGGGCACCGTCGATGTCGGGCATGGCCATGAGGTCGCGGGCGTTGGAGGCCTTGACGGAGCCGCCGTACTGGATGCGGGTGGCGTCGGCGATCGGGGCACCGAAAAGGGTGCGGAGCAGGGCGCGGATCTTGTGGTGGGCGTCCTGAGCGTCGTCGGGGGTGGCGTTCTTGCCGGTGCCTATGGCCCAGACGGGCTCGTAGGCGATGACGAGGCGGGAGAGGTGGTCGGTGGGGACGCCGGCGAGGGCGGCGGTGAGCTGGGCGGCGTTGATCGAATCGGTCTCGCCGCGTTCGCGCTGGTTGAGGGTCTCGCCGATGCAGAGGACGCAGGTGAGGCCCTTGGCGAGGACGGCGAGGGTCTTGGCGTTGACGATGTCGTCGGACTCGCCGATGACGTGGCGTCGCTCGCTGTGCCCGGTGAGGACGGCGCGGACGCCGCAATCGATGAGCATGTCGACGCTGACCTCGCCGGTGAAGGCGCCGTTGGGGGAGAAGAAGGCGTCCTGGGCGCCGAGGAGGACGGGGCTGGCCGCGTCGCCGATGACGCCGGCGACGGGGAGGAGGTAGGGGAAGGGCGGGAAGAGGTGGACCTGGGTTGGGGAGTCGCGCAGGGCCTCGCAGACGGCACGGGAGAGATCCTTCGCCGCGGCGAGGTTGGTGTTCATCTTCCAGTTGCCGCCGACGACTTTGTGTCGCTGGGCCACGACTACCTCCGGTCCTGGAGGAGGGCGAGGAGGCGGAGCAGGGAGATATAGAGCCAGACGAGGGTGACGAGGATGGCGAACCCGCCGTACCACTCGAAGTAGCGCGGCGCGCCGTTGCGGGCGCCAACGGCGACAAGGTCGAAGTCGAGGACGAGGTTGGCGGAGGCAAGGACGACGATGAACGCGGCGATGCCGATGCCCAGGGGGCCCGAGCTCCAGAGGGAGGGGAAGTTGATGCCGAAGAGGCTCAGGAGCATGGTGCCGACGAAGAACAGGCACACACCGCCGGTGGCGGCTATCACCCCGGTGCGGAAGAGGCGGCCGGGCCTGTAGAGGCCGGTGGCGTAAACCACCAGGAGGGCGGCGGCGATGCCGAAGGTGAGCAGGGCGCTCTGGAAGACGATGCCGGTTCCGGTGAGCGTTGACCATCCACGCTGGACGGAGAGAGAGGCGTAGAGCGCGGAGATGGCGCCGACGAAGACCCCCTCGGCGATGGCGTACACCGGTGCGATGTACGGGGAGGATTGGGGCTTGAACACGATGACGAGCGAAAGACCAAGGCCGATCAACATGCCGCCCCATAACGAGGGGCTCAGCATGGCGGGGTTCTTGTCGATAAGAGTCCAGGCGCCGACCGCTGCCACGATGCAGAGAAGCAGGAGGACCCCGGTTGCTCTGGCCGTCCCGGCGACGGTCATCGTGTTCGGACGGGCGGCGGCGGGGGCGACGGCCTGGGAACCCATAAAGGAGTCCCAGGTCGCGGGCTTGGCGAAGACATCGGATCGCAGGGCGGGATTGTTGGTTCTGAACATGGGTGTTCCTGGGTGAGAAGGCCGGTGCTGGTGAGGTCTTAATTCGGCCAGAAGAGTGTACCGGGACCAGCGAGGGGCCGGCAGGGTTTCGGTAGACTGCGGCCCCAATCAACGGGTTGTCGGATGCACCTGCTCGCCACTACGAATCACGAGTCCGCGACGCTCTTCCTGCTGCAGGCGGCGGTGATCCTGCTGGCGTGCCGGGTGGTGGGTTTCGCAGCGCGGTGGCTGGGGCAGCCGCAGGTGGTCGGCGAGATGATTGCGGGGGTGGTGCTCGGGCCGTCGCTGCTCGGGGCGGTGGCGCCCGGAGCGTTCTCGGCGCTGTTCCCGCCGGAGGGGATGCGGCTGGTCTACGTGGTGGCGCAGGTGGGGCTGTCGCTGTACATGTTCCTGATCGGGCTGGAGTTCAACATCGGGCTGATCGCTGGGCGGTGGCGGAGCGCGGCGGCGGTCTCGATCTCGGGGATCGCGGCGCCGTTCCTGCTGGGCGGGGTGATGGCGCTGGCACTGTACCGGAACGAGGCGCTGTTCGCGCCGCAGATCCGTGTGTGGGAGGCGGTGCTGTTCATGGGTGCGGCGATGTCGATCACCGCGTTTCCGATGCTGGCGCGGATCCTGTACGAGCGCGGGCTGTCGGGGACGCCGCTGGGGACGCTGGCGCTCGCCGCGGGATCGTCGGACGATGCGGCGGCGTGGTGCCTGCTGGCGATCGTGCTGGCGAGTTTCGGGGGGAGCGCGGGGGCGGCGGCGCTGACGATCGGCGGGGGCGTGGCGTATGCGGTGGTGTGCATTGCCGCGGCGAGGCCGGCGCTCCGGGGTCTGGGGCTGCGGGCGGAGCGGGACGGGGATGTGCGGGCGTGGATGCTGGCGCTGGTGCTCGCGATGGTGATGCTGGTGAGCTGGTTCGCGGACGCCATCGGGATCTACTCGGTCTTCGGGGCGTTCATACTCGGGGTGGCGATGCCGCGGGGCGTGTTCGCGGATCGGGTGACGCGGTACGTGGAGCCGCTGACGACGACGCTGCTGCTGCCGATGTTCTTCGTGTACTCGGGGCTGAACACGCGGATCGGGCTGGTGGACACGCCGGCGATGTGGGGGGTGGCGGCGCTGGTGCTGGTGATGGCGTGCGCGGGGAAGGGGCTGGCGTGCTGGGGGGCGGCGCGGCTGTGCGGGGTGCCGGGGCGGGAGGCGATGGCGATCGGGGCGCTGATGAACGCGCGGGGGCTGATGGAGTTGATCCTGCTTAACATCGCTTACGAGCGGGGCCTGATCACGCAGGGGCTGTTCAGCGTCATGGTGATCATGGCGATCGTGACGACACTGATGGCGACACCGGTGTTCGAGCTGGTGTACGGGCGGCATCAGCGGAAGAGCGGGCGGCTGCCCGCCGCGGGCGTGGATGTGCCGGCGATCGGCGGCTGAGGGAGAAGCGGATGACGAACCAGAGCGAGCCGGCGTACGACGTGGCGATCATCGGCGGCGGCCCCGGGGGCTCGACGACGGGGATGCTGCTGAAGAAGTACGCGCCGGGGCTGCGGGTGCTGATCGTGGAGCGGGAGCAGTTCCCGCGGGAGCACATCGGGGAGAGCCTGCTGCCGCCGGTGAGCCGGGTGTTGGACGAGGCGGGGGTGTGGGACAAGGTGGAATCGGCGGGGTTCCCGATCAAGTTCGGCGCGACCTACACGTGGGGGAAGACGACCGAGCCGTGGACGTTCGGGTTCATCCCGGTGGAGGAGATCCCGAAGGACTACGTGCGGCCGGGGAAGTACGAGGGGTGGCGGACGCGGGTGGCCCTGCAGGTGGAGCGGTCGGAGTACGACAAGGTGCTGCTGGACCACGCGGCGTCGGTCGGGTGCGAGGTGCGGGAGCGGACGAGGGTGGCGCAGGTCGAGCGGGAGGGGGACACGGTGACGGGGCTGGTGCTGGGGGACGGCACGAGGGTGACGGCGCGGTACTACGTGGACGCATCGGGGAACGCGGCGGTGCTGCGGCGGGCGATGGGGGTGAAGGTCGAGGTGCCGACGCTGCTGAAGAACGTGGCGTTCTGGGATTACTGGTCGGCGGAGGGGATGAACGGGCCGATCTGGGAGGGCGGGGCGACGCGGATTCACATCCGGAGCACGGCGTACGGGTGGATCTGGTACATCGCGCTGGGGATGGACCGGACGAGCGTGGGGCTGGTGTGCAACGCGGACTACTACAAGGCTTCGGGGAAGAGGCCGGAGGAGTTGTACCGCGAGGCGATCGCGTCCGATCCGCTGGTGCTGAAACTCATCGGCGAGGGGCGGGCTCGCGGGCAGGTGGAGAGCACGACGGACTGGTCGTTCATCGCGGACCGGGCGTACGGGGCCAACTGGTTTCTGTGCGGCGAGTCGCTGGGGTTCGCGGACCCGATCCTGTCGGCGGGGCTGGCGCTGACGCACACGTGCGCGAGGCAGCTGGCGTACACGATCATCGAACTGGACCGCGGGGAGCACGACCGGGCGTGGCTGCTGGGGCAGTACGACACGATCCAGCGCAAGCGCGTGGGGCAGCACATCAAGTTTGCGGATTACTGGTACTCGGGGAACGGGCTGTTCTCGGCGATCCAGGAGAACTGCACGAAGATCGCGAAGGAGGCTGGGCTGACGCTGAACCCGGCGGATGCCTTCCGGTGGCTGAGCAACGGCGGGATCGATGACATGTTGGGGCAGTTCGCGATCGGCGGGCTGGACTTGGCGGGGATCAAGCAGGTGCAGTGGCGGCTGAGCCAGGGGACGGGCAAGGCGGCGGACGCGGCGGTGACGTACCTGATCGACGGGAAGACGACGTTCCGGCTGAACCTGGCGGGGGCGAGCAAGGTGATGATCGCGGACCTGCGCGGCGGGCGGATCGTTCCGCTGCCGGCGTACGTGCGGGGGGACCGGACGCTGGCGCTGGCGGGCGGGTACGGCGTGGTGTTCGACGTGCTGCGGACGGCGTCGGATGCGGAGAAGGTGACGCAGAGGCTGCTGGCGGTGGCGCAGCAGGGGCCGGCGGAACTGACGGGGAATACCTACCAGCAGTGCCTGATGTGCCTGGAGGTGATGGCGACCAATGGGTGGGTGACGTGCGAGTCGAAGCGGGGGCGGCCGGCGCTGCAACTGGAGACGCCGAAGGAGGGGCGGCAGATCTACACGGCGACGTGGGGGCCGTACAAGAAGGACGCGTAGGGGCTATTCGCCCTTGGTCTCGACGGTGTAGTTCGGCGCCTCGCGGGTGATGCGGATGTCGTGGGGGTGGCTCTCGACGATGGCGGCGGCGGTGACGCGGCAGAAGCGGGTTCGCTCGCGGAAGTCGGCGATGGTGCGGCAGCCGCAGTAGCCCATGGAGGCGCGCAGGCCGCCGACGAGTTGGTAGAGGAACTCGGCGAGCGGGCCGCGGTAGGGGACGAGTCCCTCGACGCCCTCGGGGACGAACTTCAGGGACTTCTTGCCGTCGAGGCCCTGGCCGTAGCGGTCGGCGGAGCCGGCGTTCATGGCGCCCTCGGACCCCATGCCGCGGTACGACTTGTAGCGGCGGCCGTGGGAGATGACCAGTTCGCCGGGCGATTCGTCGAGCCCGGCGAAGAGGGAGCCGAGCATGACACTCTCGGCGCCGGCGGCGATGGCCTTGGCGATGTCGCCGGACTGGCGGATCCCGCCGTCGGCGATGACGGGGATGCCGCGGCGGGAGAGGTGGACGCCGCGGACGGCGTTGAAGACGGCGGTGATCTGGGGGACGCCGACGCCGGTGACGATGCGGGTGGTGCAGATGGAGCCGGGGCCGATTCCGGCCTTGACGCCGTCGGCGCCGGCCTCGGCGAGGGCGCGGGCGGCCTCGGCGGTGGCGACGTTGCCGGCGACGACCTCGACCTTGGAGCCGTCCTTGCCGCCGTAGCGCTTCTTGATCTCGCGGACGGTGCGGATGACGTTCTCGGAGTGGCCGTGGGAGGTGTCGATGACGATGACGTCGGCCTCGGCGGCGAGGAGGGCCTCGACGCGGTCGTACTGGTCGACGCCGCAGGCGCCGCCGCAGACGAGCCGGCCGCGGGAATCGAGGTTGGCACGGGGGAACTGGCTGAGGCGGTCGATGTCTCGCTGGGTGATCATGCCGGCGAGGTTGCCGTGCCTGTCGACGAGGAGGAGTTTCTCGACCTTGTTCTTGTAGAGGATGCGCTCGGCCTCTTCGAGGGTGGTGCCGGGGGGCGCGGTGATGAGGTCGGAGGAGGTCAGGACCTTGCCGATGGGGGTCTTCTCATCCTCGACGAACTTGAGGTCGCGGCGGGTGAGGATGCCGATGACCCGGCCCTTGGAGCGGAGGGTCTGGTGGCCGTCGGCGGTGACGGGGAAGCCGGAGACGTTGAACTGGCGCATCAGTTCGCGGGCGCGGCCGACGGTGTCGTCGGGGCCGAGGGTGATGGGATCGAGGATCACGCCGTTGGCGGAACGCTTGACCTTGGAGACCTCGCGGGCCTGGGCCTCGACGGGGAGGTTGCGGTGGATGATGCCGATGCCGCCCTCCTGGGCTAGGGCGATGGCGAGGGCGGACTCGGTGACGGTGTCCATCGGCGCGGAGACGACGGGGATGTTGATGCGGATGTTGCGGCTGAAGCGGGTGGAGAGGTCGGCGTCGGCGGGCATGACGCTGCTGGCCATGGGGAGGAGGAGGACGTCGTCAAAGGTGACGCCCTCGGCGACGATCTTGGAGGTCTCGGGGTCGCCCCAGTTGGTCGGCGAGGCGTCCTGGGCGGTGGAGCCCTGAGGCCGCGTGGTTCCGTTGGAAGATCCGCCCCGCCTGGCCCGTGTCGTTTTCGGCTTGCCGTCCATGGATATGAGTAGACAGACCGGGACGGGGAGTCAACAACGACCCCGCGCGGGCGGGGTGGGCGGCGGGTTGCGGCGGGAACCGGGCAGGCGGCTCAGGCGCTGCGGCAGGAGCCCGGGCGTTCCCAGGAGGGGCTGCCGGCGTAGAGGATGCGTTCGGCGTCCTCGGCGGACATAGAGCCCTCGGCGACGTAGGCGGCGATCTCGCGCCGGGACTGCTCGCGGGCGCGGGTGCGGGCGATCGAGCGGATGGTGGAGCCGACGATCCAGAGGCCGGCGATGAACAGGCCGCCGGAGATCGCGGTGAAGCGGATCCAGTCGTCGTTGATGGGCGAGTTCAGCAGCTCGGAGAGGGAGCAGGCGAGGGCCAGCATGGTGGTGCTCCTATGACTTGACGCCGAGTTTGTCCTTGATCGATTCGCCGGCGGAGAGGAGTTTGGCGCCCTCGTCGGCGGAGATGCTGCCCTCGGCGACGTAGGCGGCGATCTCGCGCCGGGACTCTTCGCGGGTGCGTGTGCGGGTGACCTTGGTGATCGCGTCGGTGATGATGCCGACCAGGACGACGGCGACGACGCCTCCGATCATCATCGCGAAGACCCAGGAATCCAAGGCGCCGAGTGTGAGGATGCCGCTCATAAGTCGCCCTTTGTCGGTGCGGGGGTGGTGCAGCCGCGCGCCGGCCGCGCTGCCAGAAGAATCAGGAGCAGGACTCCGGCGGCTTGGCGCCGGCGCGAAGGAGCCGCTCGCCCTGCTCGGAGGACATAGAGCCCTCGGCGATGTAGGCGGCGATCTCGCGGCGGGTCCGCTCCTGGGCTACGGACTTGATGGTGGAGCCGACGGTCTTGATGAGGATGGAGAGAACGATCGCCCCGGCGATGAGGGCGGGGATGAGGATGTCCTCGCGGAGGACGCGTTCGGCGAGAATGCTGACGTCCATCGGCGGCTCCCGTGTAGGGGGCTCGGGAGAGGGGCGCGGGGCCGTGTTCTCCCGACCCCCGTCGTGGAAGGTGGTTGGGATCTCGGGACGGCGGGTTTCATTGGGCCCGCGTGGAATTCTACCGGGGACCGGGAGGTTGGGCGGCGGGTGCGGATAATTGGGGGGCTGGAGGGATTGGGGAGTTGTGCGGCGATGAGCACCGCGGAACGGGGAGTGGTGTCGGCCCTGCTGGAGGCGTACCGGTCGGGGTACTTCCCGATGGCGGACCCGGACGATCCCGAGGGCGAGGTGCCGTGGTACAACCCGGTGAAGCGGGCGATCCTGCCATTGGAGGCCGGGGGATTTCACTGCCCGCGCTCGCTGGAGAAGAAGTTGCGGCGGACCGGGCTCCGGGTTTCGACCGATGAGGCGTTCGAGGAGGTGACGCGCCGGTGCGCGACGACGGGGTCACGCCGGAACGAGACGTGGATCAACGAGACGATCCTGGGGTACTACGGGGCGCTGCATCGGGCGGGGTGCGCGCACTCGATCGAGGCGTGGGCGCCGACGCGGCGGCGCACGCTGGTGGGGGGGATCTACGGCATCGCGATCGGGCGGGCGTTCATCGCCGAGTCAATGTTCTCGCGGCCGGAGGAGGGGGGGACGGATGCGTCAAAGGTGTGTCTGGCGCACCTGGTGTCGCACCTGCGACATCGCGGGTACACGCTGCTGGATGTACAGATCGTGAATCCGCATACGGCGCGGTTCGGGGTGGTGGAGGTCAGCCGCGGGAAGTTCATGGAGTTGCTGGCGGGGGCCGCGGCTGGGGGTGCGGAGTGGTTGCCGTTTGAGCCGGGGCGAGTGTTGGAGCGGCTGGTGGGGTAAGCGTGGTTCGTAAAACCTGGACAAGTCGGCGAGGGGCGTTGGATCGGGGGCGCGAGATCTGGTAGGCTCCCCGGATCCCGGGGTGGCGGCCCTGGGATGGATGCACTGTGGGGTCGTGTGCGAGCGCCACGGCGCGCCGCGGGGCTGCTATCCACAACTCCTTGTCTCAGGGCTTTTTACCGATGCGCATCTCTGTGCTGGGACCAGTGATTCTGTTGAGTGGGGGGGCCATTCTGACCAGCTCCCCTGCGTTCGCGCAGTTGTCTGGAAAGCCCATGTTCGCACCGCTGGGATCGCCTCGGGTGCTGGGGATGGACCGCCGGGGGCCGATTGCGGTGCTGGCGGACTTCAATACGGATGGGCGGGCGGATCTGCTGGTCTCGGACACGACCACGGTCAACGGCGCGGATCGGCACCAGTTCAGCGTGTACCTGAACCGGTCAGGGGGGGAGTTTGCGCCGGCGTTCAAGTCGTCGCCGGTGGGGTCGCGGGGGCTGGACTACGCGGCGCTGGCGGTGGGGGACTTCAACGAGGACGGGACGGCGGACGTGGTGACCTCGCGGGCGTTCCCGGAGGGGGGTGGGGCGTACGAGAACATGACGATTCTGATCGGCACGCCGGAGGGGCGGCTGGTGCGCGAGACGCCGTGGGCGAACTGCATCAATCCGCCGGCGACGACGATGGCGCTCAAGGGTCGTGCGGTGGCGGCGGCGGATGTCAACGGTGACGGGCACCTGGACATCATCTCGACGACGACTTCGGCTCAGATCAGCGTGGTGCTCGGGGACGGACACGGTGGGTTCGGGGCGCCGATTCTGTCGGGGATCGGGATGACGTACGGGGCGTTGCTGGTGGGGGACCTGAACTTCGACGGGGCGGTGGATGTGGTGACGATCTCGGACTCGGGGATGTCGACGGTCGCCGAGACGACGATCGACGTGAACGTGGGGCGCGGGGATGGGACGTTCGGGTACGCATCGACGCGGCACGTGGACATGCGGTTTGCGGATGTGGATGGTGTCCGGGCGGGGGCGTTCCTGGTGCCGATGACCGAGAGCGGGGCGCCGGACCTGGTGCTGTTCGGGGAATCGGGGGCCGACGAGGACAACGGCGGGCTGTACGTGCTGAGCGCGACGGGCGGGTACCGGTTCGACGTGGTGTTCCACGAGACGCGGTCGGAGGACTCGTCGCGGACGCAGTCGATCGTGGTGATGGATGTGGATGGGGATCGCGACCTGGACATCGTCAAGATCCCGGCGCCCGGGATGGGGAACGGGGAGGTGATGATCAACGAGGGGCTGTGGCGGTTCGCGGTTCGGCTGCCGTTTCCGGCGACGGATCAGCGGATCGCGGCGGCGGTGAGCACGGATCTGGCGGGGTCGAGTTTCGCTGACCTGGCGTTGCTGGCGTATCCGGTGGGCCGATCCGGGGAAGCGGTGCTGAGCGTCTGGCGGAACGACAGCGCGACACCGTGTGAGGCGGATGTCGATCGCGATGGGGCGGTGACGCCGGCGGACCTCGCGGCGTTTACGCAGCGATGGGTGGAGGAGATCCAGAGCAACGAGCGGCGGTTCGAGGATCTCAACGGCGACGGGGTGGTGGATGGAGCGGATGTCGCCGCGTACGTGCGGCTGTGGTTCGAGGCGTTGAGCGAGGGGTGCTGAGGGGTGGAGTGGGAGGGGGGCGTGTCTATCGTGATCAATGATCGACCTGGCGATCCTCGCGGTGTTTGTCGTCGTCTCGGTGGGGGCGGGGTTGTGGATGCGGCGGAGTGCGTCGCGCAACCTCGGCGAGTTCTTCCTTGCCGGGCGGACGATGCGCGGGTGGCAGGCGGGCACGAGCATGGCGGCGACGCAGTTCGCCGCGGACACGCCGCTTGTGGTCACGGGGCTGGTGGCCACGGCGGGCATCTTCGCGCTCTGGCAGTTGTGGATCTACGGGATAGCGTTCCTGTTGCTGGCGTTTGTGTTCGGCGCTCGGTGGCAACGGGCGGGTGTGCTGACCGATGCGGAACTGGTCGAGGCCCGCTACGACGGGCGCGGGGTGCTGGCGCTGCGGACGATCAAGGCGATCTACTACGGGACGGTGATCAACTGCGTGGTGCTGGCGATGGTGCTCAAGGCGACCGTCGCCATCACGGAGGTGTTCCTGCCGTGGAACGAGTGGCTGCCGGCGGGGATGCATGGGTGGCTGGTGCGGATGGTGAGCGCGAGTGGGGTGGTGGTCGCGTCGGGGCTGACGGATCTTGATCCGGAGGTCGCGTCGGCGAACAACCTGCTCAGCGTGGTCGCGATCATGGCGTTTGTCGCGATGTACTCGATGACGGGCGGGCTCCGCGGCGTGGTGTTCACCGATGTGTTCCAGTTCGCGCTGTCGATCGCCGGCACGCTCATCTATGCGTTCGTCGCGGTGCGGGCGGCGGGTGGACTCGACGGGCTGGTTGGGCGCGTGAGCGAGGCTTGGGGCGCGGAGCGGGCGTCCGCGCTGCTGGGGTTTGCGCCCCCGGTCGGGGCTGCGATGGCGCCGTTCCTGGTGATCATCAGCCTGCAATGGGTGTTTCAGGTCAGCAGCGACGGGACGGGGTATTTGGCGCAGCGCACGATGAGTTGCCGCGACGAGCGGGAGGCGAGGTCGGCCGGGGTGACGTTCGCGTGGCTGCAGATCCTGCTGCGGAGCCTGCCGTGGCTGCTGATCGCGGTGGCGCTGCTGGTGGTGTACCCGCGGGGGTCGCTCGCGCGGGACGGGGCGACGTTCCAGGCGGTCCGGGAGTTCTCGTTCATCACGGGGATCAACGATCTGCTCCCGGCGGGTGCTCGCGGGCTGATGCTCGTCGGCATGCTCGCGGCTCTGGCGTCGACGCTGGACACACACATGAACTGGGGCGCGGGGTACTGGGCGAACGATCTCTACAAGCGGCTGCTGTGCGGGGCGTGGCTCGGTCGCCGGTCGGGCCCGCGGGAACTGGTGTTGGTGGCGCGGATGTCGAACCTGCTGCTGATCGCGATGGCGCTCGCGCTGGTGCCGGCGCTCGACTCGATCCAGCAGGCGTGGAAGATCTCGCTGCTGTTCGGCGCCGGTGTGGGCTCGGTGCTGGTGCTGCGGTGGCTGTGGGAGCGGATCAACCTGTGGTCCGAGTTCGCGGCGATGGCGGTGTCGCTGGTGCTGGCGCCGGTGCTGCTGATGGTCGCGGGGGATCCGAGCCAGGAGTGGCTGCGGCTGGGTGTGATGGCCGCGGTGTCGACGGCCGCGGCCATCGGCGTGACGTGGGTGACGCCGCGGACGGGGGATAAGACGCTGGCGGGGTTCTACGAGCGGGTGCGGCCGGTGGGATTCTGGGGGCGTGCATCGAGGCTGGCTGGGGAGTCGGCGGGCCGATCGCGCGAGGGGCTGAGGACGGCGCTGGTGACGACGGCGGTGTGCGCGGTGTCGCTGTACGCGTGCCTGTACGGCGCTGGGCGGCTGCTGGTGCCTCATCCGGATCGGTCGTGGTGGGTGCCGGCTGCGGTGCTGGGTGTTGGCCTGGCGCTGGTGCCTGTGTGGTGGAGGCGGGGGCTGGGCCGGGCGGCTACTGGGACGGAGCGCCTCCACCGAGCGACTTCATCGATGTGAGCGGTGTCGCGTCGAGGCGGATCAGGCCGTGGCGCGGGTAGTCCAGGTCGATGATGACCCAGAGGGTGCCGGCGATAAGCAGTGCAAAGGCCCAGTGCGCGAGACGGTGCCGTCCGCCTTGGGCGGAGTCGGAGTAGCCGACGATCGCGAGGCAGATCACGGCGCTCGTCACCAGCAGCGTGAGCACGGGGATGGGCAGGTGGCGGATCGCCGCGGCGTTGCGGGCGGCGTGGAGATCGATGATCTCGTTGATCGCGGGGAGGACGGCCATGGTTACGCTGGGCTTGCGCTCGACGCCATCGATCGCAGCGGCCCACATGCGGTTGTGGAGGCGCTCCATTTCGTCCATCACCGGGGGCGCCTGGGAGATGGGGGTGGTGAGGAGGGTTGTCCGGTTGCGCCAGTATTCCCTGAGGGAGTTCTGCAGTTCGGCGCGGTTCAGCGGATCCAGAACATCGGCCCGCAGGTACGCCGTGCCGATCGCGTTGGCTTCGCGGGTGATGTAGTCCTGACGATCGATGAAGCGGGAGGCCGAGCCAGCGAAACTGAAGCCCAGAAGAAGCCCGAGCAGGCCGAGCAGGGCTCCCTGGACGGCGCCGAACTGGGAACCGGCCCGGCCCACGGCGTCCCCCTCTCGGTCGTAACGGAGTCGTCCGAGCCAGAGGCCGAGTTCGACCGAGCCGAAGAGGCCAAAGAGCAGGAGGGCGCTGATGGCGAGTTCGGAGGAGATGTCGTTCATCGTGGTGCCTCGGGCGGGTACGTGACTGTACACGACAGCCGCGAAGCGGGGTTGCGGGTGATTACTGGGTGTGAGCAGTAGGCTGCGACGAGTCCATATGCGGCTGGCGCCAGGTTGGTTGCGGGGGTTATGCCAGGCGACCTCGGCGGCGGCACTGACATCAACCGCGCCTTGGCGGTGCAACAATGCGGAGTACGATGGACGCGTCCGAATACATGGAAGAGTCCTGGAGACCGGGGGACACTCGGTGTCTGTTGGAAGAGCCAGGCGATGCACAACAAGACGTCTGGAATGTGCGGTCGATGCGGGTATGACCTGTCCGGCATTCGATCCGGACGGTGTCCAGAGTGCGATTGGAGCATCGTCGATAGCACTGAGTACGAAAAGGAAAAGCCTGTTCAAGACACTGGCATCTATGGCGAGCCATTCGGCGCAGACCTGGATGCGTTCGACACGCTGTTCGCCGCGGTTCCGGCTGCTGCTCTGGCCGCTCTCGTGTACATAACCCGGGCGCCGAGCGGCGCGTCGGTTGTGCTTGGAACACTTGTGTCGGTCTGTGTGGCGACGGCAGCGTGCGGCGTCGCCCTGATCATGATGGGGGACAAGCTCGAGGGCGGCTGGCGCCTTCTCGGCGAGGTCGCGGCGGGGATCGTCGCCGGGGTGGCGTTCTTGCTGCTGCTTTGTAGCGCAATGTGGGGACTTTAGTGCGCTATGCGGCGTGCACTGATAGTGTGAGGGGGTAAGACTCATCACCGATCCCGGTCGCCTCCTTCGGGAGTACTGGAGGTTTTCTTGGTGGCGGCAGACGGCTCCGTGCTCTAGCCCGTCGAGTGGCTACCGTTCTCCACTCGTGGGCACTTTATAAAGGAACACCCATGAAGATCGTCGTCATTGGCGGGAGTGGGCTCATCGGCGCCAATCTGGTTGGGAAGCTCCGCCGACTGGGCCACGATGTAGTCGCGGCGTCGCCGTCCTCGGGGGTGAACGCGGTTACCGGCGTGGGTCTGGCGGGTGCCCTGGCGGGGGCTCGGGTCGTCGTTGATGTGACGAACTCGCCGTCGTTCGAGGACTCGGCGGTGATGGAGTTTTTTACGGTCTCAGCCCGCAATCTCGCGGCGGCTGAGCGGCAGGCTGGCGTGGGGCACCACGTGGCGCTCTCGGTTGTAGGGGCCGACCGCGCGCCGGACAGCGGGTACATGCGCGCCAAGGTGGCTCAGGAGGACCTGATCAAGGCGTCCGGCGTGCCCTACACGATCCTCCGGGCCACGCAGTTCTTCGAGTTCCTGGGGAGCATCGCGGATTCGAGCACCGAGGGTGCCGTGGTGCGGCTGCCACCCGCCCTGGTGCAGCCGATTGCCGCGGAGGACGTCGCCGCGGCGCTGGCCGATGTGGCCTTAGCCGACCCGCAGAATGGTACCGTCGAACTGGGGGGCCCGGAGGCGGTTGGCATGGATGAGATCGTCCGTCGGTACCTGGCTGCGAAGAAGGACGTTCGAAGGGTGACGACGGACGCGGCGGCTCGTTATTTTGGTACCAAGCTGGATGATCACACCATCACCCCGGGAAAAGGCGCTCGCCATGGGGCGACGACGTTCGACGAGTGGTTCAGGAGCAGCGGCACGAAACCGGCGGGCAAGTCCCATGGGTAGCGAGCGTGCGGTTCGCACAAGCCGTTGTGCGGCAGCCTAGACCATGAGGTGTCGCTGCGAGGCGTCGGCGATCGTGCCAGGAGTATGAGACGTGAAGCGACGAGGTGTTCGACGCCCGCCTGCGGAGGAGGGCACGGTCGTTGCGGTGCCGCTTCCGTCGTCCGGCGGGTATGGCATTGCCGTCGTGTCGAGGTGGGCGACGAAGGTGTTGTATGGCAGCCGCCGGATTCTGGGTTACGGTTTCGGGCCGCGGCTGCCCGAGCTCCCCCTTGCCGTGGAGATTGGCAGATTAGATCCGAGACATGCGAACATAGTCCTTGTAACCTATGATGATGAGATAGCCTCTGGCAGCTGGAAGATCGTAGGCAAGGTGCAGGAGTTCAGCCGCGGCGAGTGGCCGATGCCGAGGTTTTCGTATTACCATGACACCCTCCGTCGGTGGCTGGAGATCCGACACGTCGAGGACACGTTAGACGAAGAGTTTGGAGAACGAAACACGATCACTATCGAAGATGCGCGATCGTGTGCCGATTACGGCTTCAATACTCCCGGTGCGTTTGCCGGCAAGCTCGACCGAGCGATTTGCGAGGGCTGGCAGGGGAGACCGCCGGTGATGCTCTCGCAGGGACGATGATGTGGGGTCGTGGCTCCCTGCGCCGCCCCAGGATCGCCGTGGGCCGCGGTCCGAGCGGCGGCGCTACCCTTGCCGGCATCGGCTCGCGGCACTCGATGGATCAGAGTTGTTCCGGACGTGGAAGTCTGCCCATGAGGAAGACATCAACAGGATCCGTTGTCAGGTCGGGCCTCGCCAGCGAATCGATGTGGCTCGCGGCAGTCCTGATCGCGCTCTCCGGGGTCACGGGCTGCAAGCCGCGGATGAACGAGTACAAGCCGCCGCCGCCGCCCGAGGTCACCGTGGCGCATCCCGTGCGAAAAACGGTCACCCGCTATCTGGACTACACCGGCACGACCGAGGCGTACGAGGTTGTCGAACTGCGGGCCCGTGTGCCGGGGTTCCTGGAAAAGGTGAGCTTCAAGCCCGGAGCGGAGGTCAAGAAGGGCGATTTGCTCTTCGTCATTGATCCCCGTGAGTACGAGGCCGAGGCCAGGAAGGCGGAGGCCGATGTCGCGGACCGCGAGGCGGCGCTGCGCCTGGCCGAAGTCACGCTACATCGTGTCAACGTGGTGGACAAGGCGGCGGCGGGAACGCCGCAGGAGACCGACCAGGCTGTCGCCGACCGCGACAAGGCGAAGGCGCAGCTGGAGCTGGCCCGCGCGGCGCTGGCGAAGGCGCACCTGAACGTGGAGTTCACGCAGGTTCGGGCGCCCATCGATGGCCGCATCACGAAGAACCTTGTCGATGTCGGGAACCTTGTCGGGGCCGGCGGGCAGCCGACGGCCCTCGCGGTGATCGAGAGCAACCGGCCGCTGTACGTGTCGGTCGACGTCGGCGAGAGCGACGTCCTGCTCATCCGGCGGGCGCGGATGGCCCAGCAGCCGGATGCGGAGCCGGGCCAGGTCACCCCCGGCGAGTGGCGCCGCGTCGAGCTGGCAACAGCGGATTCGACGGAGTACAACGTTCACGGCCGCATCGACTATGTGGACCCTGCACTCAACGCGCAGTCGGGCACGCTCAGGGTGCGCTGCCGCTTCGAGAACGAGGACGGCGTCCTGCTGCCGGGTCTGTTCGTGCGGATGAGGCTGCTGCTGGATGAGGCCGAGCAGACGGTCGTTCCGGACATCGCCCTCCTGACCGACCAGTCCGGGCGATTCGCGTTCGTGGTCAACGACCAAGGCGTTGTCGAGGTTCGTCGGGTGAAGATCGGATCGCTCGATGGGGCGCTGCGCGTCGTCACGGAGGGGCTGAGCCCGACTGACCGGGTCATCGTCAACGGGCTGCAGCGGGCCCGCCCGGGGATCACCGTGACCGCGAAGGAACAGGACGCGGCAGCGCAAGACGCGCCGGCGGCCGACGCCGCGAACAAGTAGAAAAGCACCCGACGCATGTTCAGCCAGTTCTTCATCCGCCGGCCCATCGTCGCGTGCGTGATCGCGATTCTGATCATGATCGCCGGCGCGGTCTCGTTCCCGACGCTGCCGGTCGCCCAATATCCCGAGATTGCGCCCCCGATCATCCGGGTGACGACGGTGTATCCCGGCGCGAGCGCCCAGGTCGTCGCCGACACGGTTGCCGCCCCGATCGAGCAGCAGGTCAACGGCGTTGACCGCATGATCTACATGGAGAGCACGTCGGCCAGCGACGGCTCCTACACGCTTAACGTTTCGTTCGAGGTCGGCACGGACGTCGACATCGCCTCTGTGCTCGTGCAGAACCGTGTGTCCATCGCCCTGGCGCAGCTGCCCGATGAGGTGCGCCGCCAGGGGGTGACGACGACCAAGGTCTCCACGAGCATCGTGTCGGTGCTCGCCCTGACGCCGGTCGACCCGGCGGCCACTCCCGAGTACACCGACCTGTACCTTGCCAACTACCTGCTCATCAGCGTCAACGACCAGGTGAAACGCATCCCGGGCGTGGGCGATACGCTGATCCGTCCCGGCAAGGACTACGGCATGCGCATCTGGCTGGACCCGGACAAACTCCGGGGTCGTGCCCTGACCACCACGGATGTGCTGGGCGCCCTGCGGGAGCAGAACGTCCAGGTCGCCGCGGGCAACATCGGGCAGCCGCCGGTTCCGGAGGGGCAGGGATTCCAGTATTCCATCACGACCCTCGGCCGGCTGCAGACGCCCGAGCAGTTCGAGGACATCATCATCCGTGCCGACGGGAACCGCATCGTCAGGGTCAGGGACGTGGCCCGCGTGGAACTGGGCGCGAAGTCCTACGACACGCTCGGACGCGTCGATGGCGTCCCGTCGGCACTCATGGTGGTCTACCAGTCGCCGGGCGGCAACTCCGTGCAGGTCGCGGCGAGCCTGCGCGACCTGCTCGACCGCCTGTCGAAGGACCTTCCCAAGGGACTCGAGTTCCGCACGATCTACGACACTTCAGAGTTCGTGGCCTCGGCGATCGACGAGGTGTACCGCACGATCTTCGAGGCCTCGGGCCTGGTCATCCTCGTGGTGCTCGTCTTCCTGGGGAGCGTCCGCTCCACGATCATTCCGATTGCAGCGATTCCTGTGTCGCTCGTGGGGACCTTCTTCGCGATGAAGGTGTTCGGGTTCTCGCTCAATCTCCCGACGCTGTTTGGGCTGATCCTCGCCATCGGGATTGTCGTCGATGACGCCATCGTCGTCGTTGAGAACGTCGAGCGGAACCTCTCCGAGCATCACCTGCCGCCAAAGGAGGCGACGTCCCGTGCCATGCTTGAGGTGTTCGGCCCTGTCGTCGGCATCTCGCTCGTGCTCATGGCCGTGTTTCTGCCTACCGCCGCGCTGCCTGGCATCAGCGGTCAGCTCTACCGGCAGTTTGCGCTCACGATCGCGGCCAGCACGTTCTTCAGCGCCCTGTGCGCTCTCACGCTCAGCCCCGCGCTCTCCGGGGTGATCCTGCGGGAGCACCGGGCGGGGCAGAAGCACAACATCTTCAAGCGAACATTCGACCGCGTGTTCGACGTTGTGGCCGACCGGTACGCCAGGGCTATCCGGTTTGTCGTGCGCCCCTCCATGATCGGTGTATCGCTCGCGGCGTTCGCAGCGCTGGGTGCGCTCATCCTCTGGAGCCTGGCGCGCGTGCCCACGGGCTTCGTTCCCGACGAGGACAAGGGCCTCCTGATCGCCGAAATCTGGATGCCCGACAGCGCCAGCCAGGAGCGCACCCTGAACGTCCTGAAGCGAGTCGAGCAGATCTTCGGGGAAACCGACGGTGTGGCCCACCGCGGCGGGTTCCAGGGCTTTTCCCTCATCGCGGGCAACGGCTCCAACTACGGAGTTGTCTTCGCCGGCCTGAAGCCTTGGTCCTACCGCGTCCCCCGCCACCGCGACATGTACACGATGCTCGCCGAGGTGCGGCAGAAGTTCGCCCAGATCCAGGAGGGCACCGTCATCGCGTTCTACCGGCCCGCCGTCGACGGGATCGGCAACGCTTCGGGGTTTGACCTGCGCCTGGAAGACCGCGCGGGCGTCGGGCGCCAGCAGATGCAGCAGTTCGTGCAGGAGTTCGTCAACGACGCCAACACGCAGTCGAAACTGCGGCGGGTCTCCTCCCCGTACAAGGCCGCCGTCCCGCAGCTCATGGCCGACATCGACCGCGAGAAGTGCAAGAAGCTCGGCCTCTCGCTGGCCGATGTGTTCAGCACGCTGAGCGTCAACCTCGGCTCCGCGTATGTCAACGACTTCAACAAGTTCGGACGCACCTGGCAGGTGGACGTGCAGGCCGACAGCGCCTTCCGCTACCGGGCGGATCAGGTCAAGCTCCTCCAGGTGCGCAACGCCTCGGGTCAGATGATCCCTCTGAGCTCGCTCCTCAAGATCGATGAATCGATGGGACCGGATCGGGTCATCCGGTACAACCTCTATCCCGCGGCGGCCGTCAATGGCGCTGGGGCCCCGGGCGTGAGCACGGGCGAGACCATGGCCGTAGTCGAGGACATGATCCGCCAGAAGGCGCCGCAGGGCATCGATTACGAATGGACGGCCCTGTCCTTCCAGGAGAGCCGCGCCGCTGGCACCGCGGGGCTGGTCTTTGTGCTTGCCCTGACGGTCGTGTACCTCATCCTCGCCGCGCTCTATGAGAGCTGGACGATTCCTCTGGCGGTCATCCTGTCCATTCCGCTGGCCGTCCTGGGCGCGATGCTGGGCTTGCTCTGGCGTGGCATGGACAACAACATCTACACGCAGGTCGGCCTCGTGCTCCTCGTCGGCCTGGGCGCCAAGAACGCGATCCTCATCGTCGAGTTCGCCAAGACCAACCGCGCCAACGGTCAGCCGATCATCGATTCGGTCGTCGAGGCGGCTCGGCAGCGGCTCCGGCCCATCCTGATGACGGCCCTGGCGTTCATCCTGGGCGTGCTCCCGCTGGTGAACGCGACCGGCGCCGGCGCCGCCAGCCGCCAGGCCATCGGCACCGCCGTGTTCTTCGGCATGATCGGCAACACGTTCCTGGGCCTCGTCTTCACGCCGGTTCTGTACGTAGCAATCACCGCGGCATCCGAGTGGCTGTCCCGCCGGTTCCGCCGCGTGCAGCCCGTACCGGCCTAGTCCAGCCGCGCGGCGGCATGCCGACTGATCTGTAGGACCCCTGACAATGACTGTTGGCCCGCCCACATGGGTGGCGCCGGTCCCGGGAGAGGCACACAGCCAAACAGCGGCATCCCTACTGTGGCTGGCAGTGGTACTCTCAGGGTTGGTCTCAGCGGGCTCTTCCGAGGAGACCCGAAAGCTACAGTGGCTTTTCTTCGGCAGGTGACGGCATGAATTCGATTGAATGGAGGGCAAGAACCGGTGGTATTCGGCAAACATGCATCGTTGCAGCCTTCTTGTGGACTATCGCATTTGCCCTAGGAATCACAGAATACGGTCGACGGTGGCCGAATCTGTATGTTCAGGCGGCGTATCAAGTACTGGCGGCATCAATAGTGCTGGCATTGATGTATTTGTCATGGCGCATGCTGATCAGAAGAATAACGTTCGTGAGTATCTGTGGTAATCAAATGATTGTTCGTTCTATGATAAACGAATACGTGCGGCTACGCACGGAGTGCGCACGGATTCAGCGCGATGGCAAGGGAGCTCTGCTGCTAGAGTGGCGGGATGGAAGGAGGCTCTTGGTTCGAGAGCACGAATTCAGCGGCGGTGGGCATTTGTGCGACGCAATCAAGCAATGGGCAGCGGGTGACGATTGGTAGGGGCGGTCTCGCCCGGGTCACGGAATGTGGAGCGACGCGGGCCTCGCCTCCGCCGCCGATTCGCGCGTCCCCGCCACAGGCCAGCCAGTTTCCTGGAATCTGACAATAGAGTACTGGCAATGAACACAGCGCATTATTCATTATATGTTCCCGTTCCGGGATCTGGGCACCGGGGCTGCGAGCGCAATCTATACGCAAGCAACGGAGTGGTTGTCGACCGGGCGATCCGTAATCTGTTTCGGGGCGACAACAGATATGGTATTCTGCCTCAATGGATCGCTGCAACGCCTCGGCTTCCTGTTATTCAATGCGGCGAGGGCTTGCAACTATCCGACACCCCATTGCCACCGGGGTACAAATCTCCGGAGAGAGGGTCGTGATGCGCGCTCGCCCTTGGCCCCCCATCGACGACCTCATGTTTCTTATTGGGTATCAGCTCACCGCGGTCCGTGTGTCGTCATGGCCCGTAGACTTGTACTTGTCCAAACCGCCAGATGTGGTAATCAGCCTGCGATCGCGCGTTCGCGTCACGCTTGCGGATGGTAGCGTTCTCGAACCAACACACTTGCCAGATGCCGGGATAGCACTCATCGGATTCATTGGCGGCACGATCATCGCGGTGGAGCAGTTCAATCCGTACGGCATCACGATAACACTCGACGTCGGAGCGATAACAATGGAATGCACAAACGAGCAGTTCGAGTCGTTTGGCATCGTTGGAGATGGCCGCGAGATATATGTATAGAACCGCGTCCTGATTCCATGAGGAAGCCTGACCCGAGGCGGGTACGCTGCTCGCCGGAGGCCGAGGGCCAACAAGGAGGTGCCTCATGCGGCATGTCGGCATCGCCTTAGCGTTGCTTCCAAGTCGCTCCATCGCGTACAATCTGCGCTGGCGTGATCGGAGCGTTTGGGCGAATATCGCGTACGGTGCGCGATTTGTCACCAACAAACCGGCGGACAAAGTCGCTTTGTCGGCGAGCTGCTATCACCTACCGGACGGGAGCACGGCGTAGGAGGGAAGAGGGTGCGCATGCTGCAGGTGGAGATGCGACCGGTCGGGTCTTTGCGGCGTTGGTGTCGCAGGTAACGCTTGTCTCAAATTATATGAATGATGCCAGGGATGTCTTGAGAAAGAAGAAATAGACAACAGGTGCAGACTTGAGAGTTAGAAAAAAGGCGTGCCATGACGCAGAGCCGGGTGCAATTGTCGCCATTCCGTTGCCCGTTGGTGGCGGGTATGGTTTGGGGGTTGTTGCAAGGAGAATGCCGAGGGTTCGGCCTGGGAATCGAACTACGCTCTTGTACGGATTCGGCCCGCGGTATCTTGAGATGCCTCGTAACGATCAGATCGCCACATTGAGTGCCAATAATGCGACGCTCGTAGTGCTTACTGGCGACAATCAAATCGCATCTGGGGATTGGCCGCTGGCGGGTAGTATTAAGGAGTTTTTGCCTGGTGAGTGGCCGGTGCCGTTGTTCTCGTACTACCACCCCACTTTTCGTCGATGGCTACTCGTTCCGCATGACGAGCACACCTTGCAGGAAGATTGTTATCGAGAGAGGATCAGGATCACAGCTGAAGAGGCGTCTCAGTGTGCTGATTATTCTTTGTATGGAACGGAGGCATTCGCAATTAGATTAGAACAGGGCATTATTGAGGGGTGGCATGGGCGCCCGCCCATTGTAGATGAATAGGACGTTTGTTTGAGTTGTGACAGCTGACGTTCGACTCCGACGGCAAGGTGGATAGCGGGACACCTGGCGTGTGGGTGCTGCACCACACGTACGACGCGCTGGGCCGGTTGATCCTCTCGCAGAAGCCGTGGGACGATGAGGGCAAGATCGTCCACGTCGAGCACTACTACTACGACGGGGTCCGCCGGGTCCAGGAGATCGTGCTGGCGCCGGTGCCGGGCCTGAGCCCGAAGGAGATCACCGACCCCGAACTGGTGCTGCAGCAGCAGCGGACAGAGCGGGAGTACGTCTGGTCGGCCGCGGCGGACGGCGCCGGCGAGGCCGGGGTGGACGACCTGGTCTGCCAGATCACCGGGCCGGCGTCGCCGGGCGGGGGGATGAGCGGAGGCGGCGGGGGCGTGGGGACGCCGCTGGCGAACAACCACCCGGTGTGGACGGTGACGGACCCGGCCACAGGAATGGGCCTGGCTGGACTCGAACCAGCGACCTCACGCTTATCAAGCGTGCGCTCTAACCAACTGAGCTACAAGCCCGCGTCCGGCGGGAAGCCACCGGCTTTGGGTCGGAAGTATACGCCACACAGGCCACAAGTGAACTGCCACGACGCTCTAGTACAGGGCTGCGGAGGACCGGTTGGGTCCGTGGGAGGTGGGGCGGGTCAAGGAGGTGCCAGGGAGGGGGGGTACGACCAGACGGCGGGGTGGTCCGATACCCCCGGCCGACGCTGCACAAGTCTGTGGACCCGCCGGAACAGGGAGTCCCGCCGTGCCGATAAATGGTGACGAGACCGGATCGGTGGAAGACGCCACAACGAGACCGGGGCCGCGGCCGGACGCGGGCGGAGTGGTTGATGCTCAGAGTGCTCACTGCGAATGCTCGCCCGGGAATGGCGCTGGCCCAGCCGGTGCTCCACCCGAAGCAGCTCGGGCATGTTCTGCTCAAGCCCAACGCGGTGCTGGACCAGGCGGCGCTGGACAAGCTGCGCGAATACCGAGTTCCGGTGCTTTGGATCCGGTATCCGGCTCTGGACTTTCTGGCACGGTACGTGAGCCCGCAGATCGCCGCGGAGCACGCCAAACTGACGTCGACGCTGGCAACCGGGTTCGAGGAAGCGGTGAAGGAGTCGCACGGCCCGATGGACTTTGCGCCCTTTGCGGATGCGGTGCACGGGATGCTGCAGAAACTGATCGAGTCTCCCGGCGCGGCGCTGTTCCTGCAGGACATGATCGACCACGACCGGCCGCTGCTGGCCCACAGCAGCAACGTCTGCTTCATTTCGCTGCTGCTGGGTCTGCGGCTGGATGGGTACCTCGTCGACCAGCGCACGCTGATCTCACCGGCGCGGGCGAAGCGGACCGAGAGCCTGGGTCTTGGGGCGCTGCTGCACGATGTGGGCATGCTCAGGCTGTCGCCCGAGGCGCAGGCGAGGTGGATCGCAACGCAGGACCTGTCGGATCCGGACGTGCGCAAGCACGTGACGCTGGGGTTCGACCTGCTGCGGGGGCAGGTGCCGCCGACGGCGGCTGCGGTGGCGTTGCACCACCACCAGCGGTACGACGGGACGGGGTTCCCGCAGATCCGCCGGTTGGATGGGACGGCGGCGCCGCTCGCGGGACGGCAGATTCACGTCTTTGCGAGGATCGTGGCCGTGGCGGAGACATTCAGCCGCCTGCGCTCGCCACCGGGGGCGGCGATGCTGTCGGTACCTGCCGTGCGGGTGCTGCGGCGGATGCTGGAGATGGCCCGGCGGCTCGAGATCGATCCGGTGGTGTACCGGGCGCTGCTGACGGTCATCCCGGCGTACTCGCCGGGGTCGATGGTTCAGTTGAGCGATGGGGACGTGGCCGTGGTGACCGGATGGGACGCGTCGGATCCATGTCGGCCGACGGTGCGGCACGTGTCGCGGCTGGATTGTCAAGCGGGCGACGAGTCGTCGCTTGGCCCGGAGATCGATCTCAGGCAGCGGCGAGACCTGCACATCGTCGCCATTGATGGGGTGGAAACCGCGTTGGATAACTTTGGGCCACTTCCCTCGTTGCGAACTCAACCCACGGCCGAAAAACTGGCTGTGAAGGACGAATCGGCGGCATCCGCGCCCGGCGCCGGTGATGATGCGAGCGGGCGGTCGGCGGCATGACAGCCGACTGCCCGGTGAGTAGATCAGGTTGCGGGCTTGGCGACCGCGGCGGTTGACGCCTCCGTCGGCGCCACGGCCGGGGTCGCAGCGGGCGTTTCAGCCGTGGACTCGGCAGGGGGATCGGATGATTCCGGTGTAGCGACGGGAGGCGGGGCCGCGGTGTTCTCGGCGGTTGTGGTCGCTGGAGCAGCCGAGGCGGTCGCAGGTCCGCGTCCCTTGGGCCCGCGTCCTTCGCGTCCGCCGGGGCCGTCGGGTGCAGCTCCCGCGATGGCTTCGACCTTGCCCTCGGCGTTCAGGTGAAAGCCGACCGCGGCGAGTTGCGCTTCGGACCATGGTGTACCGAGGATCTCGCCTGCCACGGGTTGGCGGAGGAGTACCTGCTCGTCCGCTTCGATGCCCGCTGCAACTTCGATGAACCGATCGGAGCGGCGGCCGATCTTGATCGGCCGCTTCACGAACTTGCCGCCAGAGGCAGGGACGAAGGCGTACCGCAGCGGGCCCTCGTTGAAAACAGCCTGGACTGGCACGGCAAGTGCGTCATCGACGCGACCAAGGCGAAGCTCGGACTCGCATCGCATCGAGGGCTTGAGGCCGGACTGGGTGCCGCTCGTGATTGCGATCTTGACGGTGTACTCGCGCAGGTTGGGGTCCATCCAGCGGCCAGTCTGCTCGGCGAGGACGGAGATGTTCTGCACCTTGCCTTCGAATGTGCGACCGCCAAGGGCCTCGACCTTGATCGTGGCGGGGAGTCCCTCGCGGACCTTGCCGGCGAGGCTCTCGTGGACCTTGACGGTGGCGACCATCTCGGTGGTGTCGGGAAGGACGATCAGGAGTTGGTTGGGATAGACCTGCGAGCCGATGGCCAGGGGACCGTCACCGCGGAACCAGCCGTTGCGGGACATTTCCGCCGTGGTGCCGTAGACAACGAGCCCCTCTTTCGGCGCCGTGATGGTGGTAGCAGCGAGTTGGGCCTTGAGTTTGGCGAGGGCCTCATCGCGGAGCACGGTCTGGCGTGTACGGTTTTCGAGCGCGGCCTTCTTTGAAGCCAGTTCGGAGTTGTTCTTCTTCTTGACGCGTTCGAGCTCCGCGGCGGCCTCGTCGACGGCGCTCTGCTTGGTCTTCTCGTCCTTGGGGTACTGGAACTCTTCGTAGACCCTCTGCGCGAGCTCGGCCTTGTCGAGATCCGCCTCGGCTTGGAGATAGGCCAGCTCGTCGAGCTTGAGCTGGTCCTTGCTGAGGAAGCCTTCCTTCTCGAGGTTGACGCTCTGGTCGTGCTTGTCCTTGGTGCGGTCTCGCTCGCGCCGGCCGCGGTCGATGGCGAGGGCGTTGTCCTGACGCTTCTGCTTGACCTCTCCCTCCAGCCACTGGCGGAGTTCCAGGCGAGCCAGGTCAAGCTTGAGTTCGGCAGCGCGGTACGCGGAGTCGTTCTGGCTGATCTGGATCTCGTAGTTCTCGCGGGCGGAGATCTCCTCGGCCTTGGCCGATTCCAGCTGCGAATCAGCCTCGCTGATCTTGTTCTTGATGTCCTCGTCGTTCAGCTTGATCAGCAGGTCGCCGGCCTTGACGAACTTTCCTTCTTCAACGATCTCCAGGATCGTGGCCTGGCCACCTTCAAGCTTGTTACGGATCTCGGTGGAGTTCTTCGCCTCCAGCTCGCCGCTCGACGTTGTGGTGATGTCAAAGGAGGTGCGCTGCACCGAGTACATGTCCAAAGTGCCTGATGCGGCTGCCACCCCGGCATCCCCCTGGGACCGAATCAGGGCGGTCGCTCCGACCGCAAGCCCGGCGAGAACTACGACTGGGATGAGCACTTTGACCATGAGCCGGCCCTCCTGTCGGGGACGGGGGCGTCTGAATTCGGATGTAAGGATCGTTTTTGCCATGGGTTCAGTGTGGTCAGACGGCGTGTACGGCTGGTGGTACCGGCGGGGCGAGGAGGAGTTCCCCAATGCGCCCAGACGCCAAACGTCCCCGCCTCCTTTATGATGCTACGGGCAGTGGGAGTGAGCATCGGGGATTGAGGGCCAATTTGACAGAAAAGGGCGTCATTCTGGTTGCTGTGGCCGCCTCGGCCGAGGTTCGCGCCGTTCTGCGGGGTTTGGGAAGCCGGGACGATCCCGATCAGGCCTCGGGATCGTGGCCTCGGCTCACGGTGGTTGGCGGCTGCGAGGTGGCCGAGACTGGGATTGGCAAGGCCAATGCGGCGGCAGCTGTAGCGCGAGTCCTCGATCTGCGGCGTCACAGGGCTGTCGTGTCGCTGGGGGTCGGGGGGGTGCTCCCCGGCGCGGGGCTTGAACTGGGGGGTGTTGTCGTGGGGGAGTTCAGCGTCTTTGCGGATGAGGGGCTGGAGACGGGGCGTGGCTTTGTTGACTGCGCGGCAATGGGGTTTCCGTTGGGGCCTCCGCCCGGAGTGGTGGGGTCCCGGGTCATGGCCGACGCCGAGCTTCTGGCTCGGTTTGAGCCAGTGGCTGATCAGGTGTGTGCCATTGCCACGGTCTCCACCTGCTCGGGCACCGATGCTTTGGCGGGAGAGGTTGTCCGGCGGACGGGAGCGGCGGTCGAGGCCATGGAAGGCGCGGCCGTGGGACTGGCTTGTGCCCGTCTTGGGGCGCCGTTTATTGAGGTTCGCGTGGTGTCGAACACGACCGGGGCGCGGTCTACGCAGCGGTGGGATTTGTCGTTGGCGTTGGAGCGTTTAGCAACCACGGCAGGCAGGCTCGTGGAGGCCATGAGCAGGGGCTGAGGGAGAGGGTTCTCGGACTGGGCGGCGAGGGCGGGTTCTGGGCGGAAGCTCTGCGGGTTACGCGACCTGCGCAGTCTCACCAGTCTGCGAGATTTTTCTCGCCCCTGCGGGGGTCAACCCCGTCCCCGGGGGGGCCGATTCCTTCCGTGGGCACGAGGCTGCCCGCATTTGCTCCCAAGGGGTGTTGCGAAGGACGAGGCCGACACCATGCTGTTCGCATCATTTGATCGACGGCGCCCGTTTGGGCTGCTGAAGCACTCGGGTTATCCGATCGGCGTCGACTTCGGCGTGGCGTCGCTGAAGGTCTTGCAGGTTGCGCCCGGCGCGAAGGACGAGGATCCGCTGGTACTCGTGGCCGCGGCCGCGCTCGAGACGCCGGAGGATCTGCTGACGGACCACGCCAAGCGGATCGCGTTTCAGACCGAGAACCTGCCGAAGCTGATCCGCTCGGGCGAGTTCCGTGGCAAGCGGGCCGTGTGCTCGATCCCGGCGGGCCAGACATTCTGCAAGCACATGCAGTTTCCAAGGACCGACGGACTGACCGTGGCGTCGCTGGTCAAGGCGGCGGTGCCCGCCCAGATCGGCTGCCACCCCGATGCGCTGATCTACCGGCACATCGAGGTGGACGCCTCGTCGGGGAACCCGCAGGCGAACTCGGGCAAGAACGAGGTGATCTGCCTCGCGGCGTCGCGGAAACTGATCGCGCAGTTCATGAAGGCCGTGCGCGATGCCCGTCTTGAGCCGGTGGCGATGCACCCGGAGTGTCTGGCGACGCTGCGGGGGTTTGACCAGATTACTCGCCGCGCCGAGGACACCGCGCTCACGACCCTGTACCTCGATATCGGGATGGGCGCGACGAAGGTGATGATCGCCCACGGTCGTGATCTGGTGTTCGCCAAGGCCATCAACCTCGCGGGAGCCCAGTTGGACGCGGCGGTCGCCAAGCGTCAGCAGGTGGGAGCCGCCGTGGCGAGGGCGAGGCGGATCAACTCGCAGCAGCTGATCCCTTCGGCCAAGGCGGTCAACGCGGCGCCGGCCGGGGAGCCGGGAGACGGGATGGCCGTGCTCGCGGCGGGGATGGTGATGGCGAGGGAGGAGGCGGCAACAGAGGGCCGGCAGCGTCCCGCGGAGATGGCCGCGGCGGCGCTGGCGGAGGAGCGCCGAACGGCGCGCATCGCGCCGGGCCTCACGCACGATCTAACGAGTGAGCCTGCGAGCAAGGGCCCGCGGGCGCCGACGGACATCGACCTGTCGCAGCCGCTCGAGGCGCTCACGGACGAGGTCGCGATGTGCCTGAGGTACCACGAGGCTCTGTTCCCGGGGCGGCGGGTGAACCGGACGATCTTTGTGGGCGGCGAGTCGAGGCACCGCGGGTTGTGCCAGCACATCGCCAGGACGCTCCGCGTCCCGGCGCAGGTGGCGGACCCATTTGCCCGCCTGGCCCGGACTGGTCAGGAGAAGACGCCTGGAGTGGACTTGACATCTCCGCAGCCCGGGTGGGCTGTGCCGTTCGGGCTGTGCGTGGCCCCGACGGACCTGTAGCAGGCGGCGGTGCTGGATGGAATGGTTCGTCGAGCAGGCGGGCCGGGTCGGCAAGGGCAGGGTGAACGGCACGGTTCGGGAGCGAATGACATGAATCTCTCTTTCAAGAACTCACCGTTGGCGCCGCAGAGCCGACCCGACCTCGGCGCGGGCTCGTTCCTCCCCGAGGAGTTTGTGCGGCGCAAGAGGGAACGGCGGAGCAACTTCATCGCTCTGGTGCTGTTCTGCATCGTGATGTTCGGCGTCGTGGCGGCGTTCTTCGTCACCCACCGCCAGTGGAACTCGGTGAAGTCGCTGCAGCAGGACATCAATGCCCAGTACACGGCGGAGGGGCGGAAGATCGACCAGCTCAAGGTGCTGGAGGCGCAGAAGCAGGAGATGCTGGAGAAGGCCGACATTACAGCGGCACTACTGGAGCGCGTGCCGCGATCGATCCTCATGGCCGAGATCATCAACCGGATGCCCGAGCAGTTGACGCTGACGGACCTGAAGCTGATGGGCAAGCGCCTCAAGGAGGCGCCCGCGATGGACACGAAGGAGAAGCTCAAGCAGGCCGCGAAGCCCAAGTCGCTGGCCGGCGCCGCGGCGAAGGACAAGGAGCCGGAGCGGCCCAAGCCGACGGCGCCCAAGTTTGACTTCACGATCGAGCTGGTGGGCCTCGCGGCGGCGGACGACAAGGTGGCGGACTACCAGGCATCGCTCAAGCAGTGCCCCCTCCTGGACGGGGTGGACCTGGTGTATACCGGTGCCGTGAAGGTGGACGACGTGGAGCGTCGCAAGTTCAGGATCGAGGCGCGGATCAAGGCGACGGCCGACGCGAGGAACATCCAGCCGCTGCAGGTGCCGCGTGGCGGAGCGTTCGCGGGCAAGCAGCCGCAGATGGGTCCGGACGGCAAGCCGATGCCCAACTCGCCCTCGTGGGTTCGGCGGTTCGGCCTCACCGGAAGCAAGCTGGAGCCAAAGGCCCCCGACGCGGAGGGTGAGGAGCATGCGCAGGCGGACCAGCCCGCTGCGCCGGCGAGCGCTACGGCGCCGCAGGATCAGCCCGAGGAGCCCATGCCATGAGTCACGCAGCGAACGGATTGAGGCAGGCCTTCTTCTTCGCGGTCCTGGTGGCCGTGCCGGTGGCGTCGTTCTTCATGGTGTTCCGGCCGCAGAACATCGAGATCGCGCGGGCCAAGAAGGAGATCGAGCACAAGCAGGCGATGCTCGACAAGCTGCGCCAGGCGACCGCGATGGCGGCCGATCTGGAGCGGCAGAACGCGCAGATCCGTGAGTCCATCCAGTCGATCGAGGCCAGACTGCCGTCGACCAAGGAGATGGACAACGTGCTCCGCCAGCTGGCGGAGATCGCGGATCAGAACGGGCTGAAGGTCCCCAACTTCAAGAAGTCGGACAAGCCGCTGCAGGCCGGGATGGCGATGGAGCAGCCGCTGGACGTGGAGATCACGGGCGATTTCGACGGGTTCTACCAGTTCCTCCTGGCGCTCGAGCAGCTGCCGCGGATCACGAGGCTGCTCAACGTGGAGATCGCGAGAGCGCCGGATGTGGACGGGAACATGAAGGCGAAGTGTGTGTTGAGCATCTATTACCAGCGCGACGAGGGCCAGATCAAATGACCAAGCCCCCAAGCAACCGGCCGGGCTCCTCGGGATCCGGTCCGGACGATTCGTTCGATGCGGGGCTCGAGGCCGTGGACTCGGGTGACGCGATCGTGGCAGAGGCCGGCGGCGAGAACGAGGCGGATGCCGCCGCGGCGAACCTCCGGATGGACATGCTCGGCGTCGCCTCGGGCGACGAAGGGCTGGACGCGCCGAAGCGGTCGATCGTGTCGTCGCAGAACCTGGTGCTGTTCCTGGTGCTGTTCGCGGCGTCGGGCGCGCTATTCGCGATGAGGTTCCTGGGCATGGGGCCGCGGTCCGCGCTGGCTGATCCGAACCCGGCCTTCACGTACAACGTCGACAAGCCGTCGTCTGTTATGGCGACCGACCACCGCGTGGTGCTCGCGGACCTTTCGGCGAGCCGGATCTCCGGCCAGGTGCCCCCCGAGCAGGTGCAGCGGAACCCGTTCAAGATGGCGGGCACGCTGGCGCCGCTGAACACCGGACCCGCCGAGTCGGGTCCGGACACCGCAGCCGTGGACCGGGCGGCCCGCGAGCAGGCGGAGCGCGAGCGCAAGGAGCGCGAAGCGCGGGAGCAGAAGATCATGCGCGCCCTTGCAACGCTCCAGGTGAACTCGGTGATGACCGGATCGGTGCCCGCAGCGCGGGTGAACGGCGAGTTGGTCCGCGTTGGGGACACGATCGAGGAGGTCTTCACGGTCAAGGACATCCACGGACGCGGCGTTGTGCTCGAGGTGGACGGCAAGTCGTTCACCCTCGAGGTCCCCGAGTCGATGCATCACACCGGCGGCAAGGGCCGCCCGAAGAAGTAAGCCCATGCCGCGAGTCGACATCGATCACCTTCTGAACGAGCTGGGCGTCGACCCGGCGGCGCCGGCCCCGGTGCGGACTCCCAAGGGGCCCGAGCGAACTGAGCAGCCCCCTGCGCCGGCAAGCCCGCGGCCGGATGAGGCGGCGCGTCCATCGCCCTTCAATCGCCTGCCGCCGATCCTGCAGGCCTCCACGCTCGAAGCGCCGGCCGCCAAGCCCCTGCCGCCGCGGCCAGTGAATACGCCGCCAAGGCCGGTGCTGCTTACACCTGCTAACGACACGCTGAGCGACATCTACCAGCCCGAGGCGCACGAGGAGTCAAGGCCGCGGACGGACCTCGGGCAGTTCCTGCTCTCGAGCGGGGCGGTGACAGCGCAGCAACTGACGGCGGCCCAGACGATTATGCGTCAGACGCCGGGCCGGCGCTTGGCGGAGATCGCGATCGAGCAGGGCGCGGACGAGGTCGGCGTGCAGCGGGCGGTGGCGGAGTTCGCCGGTGTCGCCTTCGAGCGGATCGACCTGGAGAAAGGGCTCGAGGGCGGGTTCGACGGAAAACTCCTTCAGCGGCTGAGCCTGGATTTCTGCAAGCAGCACATGGTCGTGCCGCTGCGCATCGGCGAGGGCGGCCGGGTGGTGATCGGTGCTACGAGCACCGACGATGTCTTCCTCGCCGACGAGGTGCGCCGGCGGCTCAAGGTGCCGGCGGTCAAGCTGGTGGTGGTGACGGCGTACGACATCCGCGGAGCGCTGGAACTCGTCGGCGTCACCCAGCAGCAGGATGTGAACATCTCCGACCTGCTCGGCGACGTCTCGGAGACCGACGTCGAACTGGAGCGGCAGGAGACCAGCTCCGAACTGAATCTCGAGCAGCAGGCGGGGGACGGGCCGGTCATCCGCTACGTGAACTACATCATCCAGACAGCGATCACGAACAACGCGTCGGATATCCACATCGAGCCCACCGAGAAGAAGCTCAAGGTGAGGTTCCGCATCGACGGCGAGCTGTTCGAGATGCTGCAGCCCCCGGCGTCGTACGCTGCGGCCATCACCTCGCGTATCAAGATCATGTCCAACATGGACATCGCCGAACGCCGCATTCCGCAGAACGGGCGAATCCGCTGCACGGTCGGCGGTCAGAAGCTGGATCTCCGCGTGTCGACGCTCCCAACCGCGTGCGGCGAGAAGACCGTGATGCGCCTGCTGCGCACGAGCGCGATCAACGTCGAACTCTCCGACTTGGGCTTCGATGAGAACACGATGGAGATCTGGAAGAACCAGATCGACCTGCCGCACGGGATCATCCTCGTCACCGGTCCGACGGGGTCGGGCAAGACAACCACCCTGTACGCCTCGATCCGGCAACTGGACAAGAACTCGCTGAACATCTCCACGGTCGAGGATCCCATCGAGTATCACCTCGACGGGATCACGCAGACCCAGACCCACGAGAAGATCGGGATGACCTTCGCCGAGGCGCTGCGGGCGCTCCTGCGGCAGGACCCGGACGTGATCATGCTGGGCGAGATCCGCGACCAGGAGACGGCGCACACGGCGATCCAGGCGTCGCTCACCGGCCACCTGGTGCTCTCGACGCTGCACACCAACGATGCTCCGTCGTCCATCACGCGGCTGGTCAACATCGGAATCGAGCCATTCCTCGTGGGCGCCGCCATCAACGGCGTGCTGGCGCAGCGGCTCGTGCGGCGGCTGTGCGCTCACTGCAAGTCTCAATCACTGCCGACGGACGAGCGGGCCGAGTTTCTGCGGATGCAGGGGATGGACCCCGACGGAGTATTCGTCTCCGTGGGGTGCGACCGGTGCCGCAGCACCGGGTACACCGGCCGGGTGGGCATCTACGAGTTGCTGTCCGTTGACGACCAGCTCCGCGACATCATCGCCCGCAACCCGAATGTGGCGGAGTTCCGCCGGCTCTGCATCGAGCGGGGCATGGTCACGCTCCGCGACGACGGCATGCGGAAGGTCGCTCGCGGCCTGACCACAGTGGAAGAGGTGCTGAGGGTGACCGAGGCGTCGATGTAGTGGCATGTTGAACGAGAGCCGAACACGCAGTCTCGGATGGCAATCTGCGTGATTTAGGGAATCCACTACTTCCCCAGCCCCAGATGTTGTGGTAACTTCGTTCCCGGCGGACGCGCACGAGACATGCGCGTTGATGTGTGTGCGCCGGTGCGGCCCGGGAGGGGTCGTCGGAGAGAGACCACATGAGCCGTTTCAGTCGCTCGAACCTGGGTGTCATCGGCGGTGGCCCGGGGGATGACCTTCTGGCCGCGCTGGTGTCGCGGTGCACCTTCGGCGTCACAGAAGCCGAGATGTCGCTCGCCCGCTCGCTGGGCTACTGGGGCTACCTGGAATACCAGCTCGCCTGGGACATGATCGACGACACGGCGTGCGAGAACTTCGTCCAGGCGTCGTATCCCGCGATCAAGATGAGCCCGAATCAGCTGCTGACGCTGACCGGCGGCGACGCGACCAACCAGCTCCGTCGAGCCCGCATCTACCGCGCCGTCAAGAGCAAGCGGCAGCTGCTCGAGGTCATGGTGGAGATGTGGACGGATCACTTCAACATCTACAACGGATCGGCTCCCACCGACAGCATGAAGGTGGTGGACGACCGGAGCGTGATCAGGCCCAATGCCCTGGGGAGTTTCCCGGCGTTGCTGTGGGCCTCGGCGCACTCGCCTGCGATGCTTGAGTATCTGAACAACGACACGAACTCGAGGACCGCCCCGAACGAGAACTACGCCCGCGAACTGATGGAGCTCCACACGCTGGGCGTCAACGGCGGGTACACGCAGGCGGACGTGCTGGCAGTCGCCCGGTGCTTCACCGGCTGGAGGTATGTCACCGGCGGCGCAACGACGCCGAACGTGCACACCTTCCTGTACAACACGGGCACGCACGACGTGAACTCCAAGACCCTCTCGCCGATCTTCGATATCGCCGGCGGCTACCAGAACCCGGTGGTCATCCCGGCCCGCACCGCGGCCGCGGGAATCCAGGACGCGATCGATGTGCTCAACATCCTCTCGGTGCACCCGAACACGGCCGCGTACATCGCGGGCAAGATCCTGACGCACCTGTGGGGGCAGAACCCGCCGCAGTCGCTGGTTAGTGCTCTGGCGCAGGTGTACCTCGCTACCGGCGGCGATATCAAGCAGATGGTGCGGTGGACACTCGATCCGGCGAGGATTTCCTCGGCGCCGTGGAAGTTCAAGCGGCCGCTGCATCTGGCCGCGTCGGCCCTCAGGGCGACAAGCGCGACGATCACGCAGACCAACTCGGTGCAGACCGCGATCGGCGCGGCCGGGCACATGCCGTTCGCGTGGCTGACGCCGGATGGCTATCCCGACAAGGTCGAGGCCTGGGTGGACCTGCTGCTGCCCCGGTGGAGCTTCGGCGCCTCGTTGATGAACAACGAATACTGGAACTCCACGACGCAACTGGGCTCCACGGTCGACAGCGTCCCGCTGATGGCGGGCGCGGTCTCGCCGGCCTCGGTGCTCAAGCAGATCAACAAGGTCATCTTCGGCGGGAAGATGCCCCCGCAGGACCTGGCCGGGTTGTCGCAGTACATCGGCGTCTCGAACCCGAGCAACACGAAGATCAGGGAGTCGATCGGGCTGGCGATCGGCTGCCCGGCGTTCCAGTGGTACTAGGCGGCGAGCGGGGCGGTCCACGCGGGACGGGGTCGTTCGTCGGGGTGCAACAGGCAAACGCGGGTGGAGCGGGAGGCAGGTGAGGCCATGAGCGAGCACGAGTGCATCGGCTGCAACGAGTACCAGGTCCTTTCGCGGCGTCAGTTCATCGGCGCGGCGGGGATGATGGGCCTGCTGGCGACCTCCGCCCCGGCGTGGCTGCCGCGGGTGGCGTTCGCCAAGGACTATCGAGGTGGGGCAAGGGACGTCATCGTCGCGGTTTTCCTGCGCGGGGCGTCGGACGGACTGTCGATGGTGGTCCCCTACGCGGATCCCCAGTACGCCATCAAGCGGCCGACGCTGAAGATCCCCCCTCCAACAGATCCGGACACCGTGAACCGGTGCATCGACCTCAACGGCTATATGGGCCTCCACCCGTCGCTTGGTGCGCTCAAGCCGTTTTACGACGATTCAACGGTGGCGTTCATCCAGGCGACCGGCTCGAACGACCCGTCCCGCTCGCACTTTGATGCCCAGCGGTTCATGGAAGTCGGGAAACCCGGCGACGCGTCGATCAGCACCGGGTGGCTGGCGAGGCACCTGATGACGACGCCGCCCCTCCAGCCCAACGCGGCGGCACGGGCGATCGGTATCGCATCCAACCTCGAGA
Organism: Phycisphaeraceae bacterium; assembly: GCA_019636655.1. Lineage (NCBI taxonomy): Bacteria > Pseudomonadati > Planctomycetota > Phycisphaerae > Phycisphaerales > Phycisphaeraceae > Phycisphaeraceae bacterium. The sequence continues at coordinate 261,450 of JAHBXB010000004.1, forward strand.
TCGCGCTGCTGGGCGCTCCCAAGGCCGTGCCGGTTCCGACGCTCGCCAACACGACCGTCACCTACAACATCACCGGACCCGGCGACACTCGGGCGGCCCGGCTCGCGGCACTGAACACGGCGTACAACCTGGTGGCGGACCCGGTCCGCACCGCCGCGAGCAACACGCAGGCCACGATCAACATGCTCGCTGGGATCAACTTCTCGACGTACACGCCCAATGGCGGCGCGGTGTACCCGGCGACGTCCTTCGGACGAGCGCTCAAGTCAACCGCGGCGCTGATCCGCGCCAATGTCGGCGTCGAGGCTGTCTGCATCGACAAGGGCGGCTGGGATACCCACTCGGCTCAGGGCAACTTCGGCACGGGCACGATGTCGGCGAACCTCACGGATCTCGGCAACGCGCTGGCCGCGTTCCGGCGCGATGTGCTGGTGAGCACGTCGAACGTCACGGTGGTGGTGATGTCCGAGTTCGGGCGGCGAGTTCTTGAAAACGCCTCGGCCGGTACCGATCACGGGCACGGCAACTGCATGATCGTGATGGGCGGTCACGTCAACGGCAACCAGGTCTTCAATGGCTTGCCCGCGGGCCAGGGCGGCCCCGGCCCCGGCTGGCCGACGCTGTCGAACCTGTACCAGAACCTCGACCTGCAGGTGGCGACCGACTACCGCGACGTCCTCGCGGAGATCACCCAGAACAGGCTGAATAACTCCAATCTCGCGACGGTCTTTCCGGGCTATACGCCCACGTTCCCCGGAGTCGTCAGCGCCTGACACATCCCGGGGACGGCTTGCGGGCCGAACGGCAACCGGCTACAACTCACCGACCGGTGGTCGAGGAGTTGCCGCATGGCGTTTGCGAGATGGTTCAGCACGCGGGGTGTCGCGGCCGCGATCGTGGCCGGTGCCCTCGCCGCGTGCGCCGGCGGACCGTCAAAGGGCCAGGAGGCTCCGGGGCAATACTCCTACTCGGGCGGCAAGCTCAGCGGGAAGGAAGCCGCCTCGATCAACAAGGTGTGGGCGGCCGCACGCACCGCCGTCAATGAACTCGAGTTTGCGGTGCTTGAGGCGAACAAGGACGCAGTGGGGGGGCGCCTGCGGGCGTCGCGAATGAACGGCGTCGAGGTGCTCGTCGTGCTCGACTACCGGGCCGACATGCTCACGGACGTCTCGATCCAGGTCGGGTACTTCGGGGACGAGGAAATCTCGCGGCTGGTGCTGGAGCGAATGGAAGCCCAGTTGCGCACGGGGCTCAACGCGGCCCCCAGTCAAGACACGCCAGGGTAAAGCAACAGGAGTTTCGTCCCAATGGTCTGGCGGGCACCTGCAACGTGCGTCGTTCTTGCAGTGCTAACGGGCATGGCCCCGAGTGCCGCTGGGACGTCGACCCCGCCCGCGGCCTCTCGGCCGTCCGCCCGGTCAGCGGCAACTCCCGATGAGCAGGCGGAACTCCTTCGAGAGTTCCTGGCGGCGGCCGAGCACAGCGGGCTTTGGGGCGCGGTGCTGGTTGTGCAGGGCGATCGGGTCCTGGCTGATGTGGCGCTCGGGAACGCCGACGGAGCCGCGGAACCGCCGATCCGGAACACCACGGCAACCCGGTTCGATATCGGCTCGGTCTCCAAGCAGTTCGCGGCCGCGGCGGTGCTGCGGCTGCAGATGCAGGGGAAGCTGTCCATCGACGATCCCGTCGTGACGTTCTTCCCGGAGGTTGTGCTCGATCCCGAGCACCTGCGTGAGGACCTGACGCTGCGGCACCTGCTGACGCACACTTCGCTGCTGCCGCGGGACGCGAACTTCCGCAACCTGGACTTCAAGGACCGCGACCAGGTCATGGACCACATCCTCTCCGCGCCGCCGTTTCGCCGCGGCGAACCGGGAGAGGCGTTCCTGTATTCGAACCTCAACTACTTCCTCATCGCCGCGGTGATTGAGAAGGTGGCCGGCAAGCCCTTCGAAGAGGCGGTCCGGGAACTGGTGTTCGAGCCGGCAGGGCTCTCGCACACCATGTTCTGCGGCGAGAAGCCTGATCCCGCGGCGGGGCCGGTGGCGCACGGCTACGAGGATGCGGGCTCGCGCGATCCGACCGTCGGCGACATCGGGCCGGCGGACGAGCGGCCCTTTGCCTGGGGCCACCGCGGCGCGACGGGTGTGCTCACGACGACCCACGACCTGCTCACATGGCGCACCGTGCTCAGCGCCGATGGATTCCTGGATGCGGCGTCACGGGCCGCGATGTTCGCCCCGGGCCTCGAGGGATACGCGCTCGGCTGGTACGTTCTTCCGTCGTCGGAGGACGTGTCGCTCGCGCAGCACGCGGGTACGACCCTCGGGTTTGAAGCGGATGTGGCGCTGTGGATGCCGCTGCGATCCCCCATGCCCGAGGACGATGACTTTGACTACCTGGCGCCGCCGGACCTCCCGGCAGGAACCGCGATCATCGGGCTGTACAACCGGCGGCGGGGCGCGGCGGTGCCCGTCCGGTCACGGATCATCGATATCCTGCTGGGCAAGCCGGTCGTTCTGCCGCCGACGCCCGTTGACCTGACAGATGCCCAGCGAGAGCAGTTGCAGAGCCGGATGGGCGTGTACGAGATTGAGGGCGGCGGCGCCCTCGAACTCACGGAGATCGATGAGGGCGTACGCGCCGTCGCGATCGGTCAAGACATGATGAACACGCTCATCCTCCCGGCCGAGGGGGACGCGGAGGAACTCGCCGAGCGCACCGCGGCGACGGCGGAGGTGCTGCAAGGCTGGATGACGGGTGAAGCCGCCCACATGACCCGGTTCTTCAACGCGGTCCACGAGCGGGTCCCGCAGTCGGCCGCGAGAAACTGGGCAACGCGTTGGGCATCGGCCAACCGTGAGGGCGACCCGATCAAGTCCATGACGGTGCTCGGATCGACGCGGGGAGACGCCCGGGTCGGGTACCCGATCCAGACGTTTGTGCGGCTGGACTACGAGCGCCGCCCCGAGATCATCCGGTTGTTCTGGCGCGACGGCAGCATCTACGGGATCGGCCTGTTCTCGCTCTCACAGGCGGGCGGGCCGTCGCTGACACTGGTGCCCGAATCGGAGTCCTCGATCGCCTCGCTCAATGCAGGGACGTGGTCGACGATTCGGCTTGTCCTGGCGCCATCCGACGGCGGTTCGGACTCCGTCGTCATCGTGACGGACTCCGGCGACAAGATCGCGCGGAAGCGGCCGCCCGCCGCCCCGTAACGGGTGCCTCCCGGGACTCGGTACACTGCTCAGAGCCAGATTCAGGGGAGTACGGATGACCACAAGCCCATCACAGCCGGGTCCCTCCGGCGACATCGATTCGGTGCTGAACGAGACACGTCTCTTTCAGCCGCCCTCCGCGGCGGAACTCGGCCTTCCCGGCGGTGCCCAGTGGCTCGTCCCATCGATCGGCGCCTACCGAGAGATGCACCGCCGGTCGATCGAGCAGCCGGGCGAGTTCTGGGGGTCGATCGCGAAGGAACTGCACTGGTTCACGCCGTGGACGTCGGTTGTTTCGTGGAGCCCGCCGGATGCCCGCTGGTTCGACGGCGCGACAACCAACATCGCGTACAACTGCCTCGAGCGACAGATCCAAGCGGGTCTCGGCGACCGGACGGCGATCCTGTGGGAAGGCGAGCCCGTGGGGCCCTCCGGGCCCGAGGTTCGACGCCTCTCGTACCGAGATTTGCTGTGCGAATCATCGAAGCTGGCGAACGCGCTCAAGGCGATGGGAGTCCGAAAGGGTCAGGTCGTCACAATCTATATGGGCATGGTGCCGGAACTGCCGATCGCGCTGCTCGCCTGTGCGCGCATCGGGGCGCCGCATTCGGTCATCTTCGGCGGGTTCAGCGCGCACGCGATCGCCGACCGGCTGACCGATGCCTCATCGAGGACCGTGATCACGTGCGACGGGGCGTGGCGCCGCGGCAAGGTGGTCCCGCTGAAGGAGAACGTCGACGCGGCGGTCTCGCAACTCGAGAAGGCCAAGCCCGGCGCCGCCGCGGTGGACCACGTGATCTGCCTGAAGCGGTGCGGCAACACCGTGGAGTGGAACGCCGGCCGAGACCGCTGGTGGCACGACGTGGTGGACAAGGCGTCCGATCAATGCCCTGCCGAGCGGATGAACAGCGAGGACATGCTGTTCCTTCTGTACACATCCGGTTCGACCGGCAAGCCCAAGGGGATCGTGCACACCACGGGCGGGTACATGGTGCACGTGTACGCGACAGCGAAGTACGCATGGAACTTCGGCGATCCGGCCGGAGCCGGTGGCGATGCACCGCTGTACTGGTGCACCGCCGATATCGGCTGGGTCACCGGCCACTCCTACATCCTTTACGGCATCCTCCCCAACCGCGTGACTTCGTTGATGTTCGAGGGGGCGCCGAACTTCCCCGCCGAGGATCGCTTCTGGGACATCGTCGAGCGGCACCGGGTGACGCATTTCTATACCGCGCCGACCGCGATCCGCGCGTTCATGAAGTGGGGCGAGAAGCACCCGAAGAAGCACGACCTGTCCTCGCTCCGCATCCTCGGAACGGTCGGCGAGCCGATCAATCCCGAGGCCTGGATGTGGTACCGGGAGCACATCGGCGCGGACCGCTGCCCGATCGTCGATACGTGGTGGCAGACCGAGACAGGCGGATTCATGATCGCGCCGCTGCCCGGCGCGATGCCCACCAAGCCCGGCTCGTGCACGCTCCCGTTCTTCGGCGTCGACGCCGCGGTCGTCAACGAACAGGGCCACGAGGTCGGCGCAAACAAGGGCGGCCTGCTGGTCATCCGCCGGCCGTGGCCGGGGATTATCCGCGGCGTCCACGGCGACCGCGACCGGTTCGTGCAGACCTACTTCTCGCGAGTCCGCGATCCGGCGACCGGCCAGGCGTACTACTTCACAGGCGATGGGGCGCGGCGCGACGCCGACGGCTACTTCTGGGTCATGGGCCGTATCGACGACGTCATCAACGTCGCGGGCCATCGGCTTGGGACGATGGAGATCGAATCGGCGCTGGTGTCGCATCCGGCTGTGGTCGAGGCCGCGGTCGTCGGGATGCCCCACGACATCAAGGGCACCGGCATCGCGGCGTTTGTGACGCTCGGATCCGGGCAGAGGGCCGGGGAGGACCTTCGCGCTGCCCTGCTCGAGCACGTCAGCCGCGAGATCGGCCCAATCGCCCGGCCCGATTCGATCCGTTTCACCGACGCCCTGCCGAAGACGCGGTCCGGCAAGATCATGCGGCGGCTGCTGCGCGATATTGCGTCCGGCGTCGAGAACATCCGGCAGGATACGACCACGCTGGAGGACTACTCGATCCTCGCGAAACTCAGGGGTGACGACGAATCGTGACCCGCGACGCACCGCTTCGGCACAGAGAATACAGTCGGGCACGAGGGCGTTGACCGATGTGCACGCCGATCGTCGCCCGGCAGCCCCGTCCAGCAGATCAGCAACAGGAGATCGAAATGCTCACCCGTCACGCCGCAGTTCTCATCGCCTCGCTCTGCGCCACGGCCGGCGCGATCGCTCTCGGAACGCCCACGGTGGATCGCCCTGAACAGGCGCAGGTCACCGAGAAGCAGCCCGCCGCGCCCGCGGCCGCGGACCCGGCAAAGGAGGCCCCGGCGCCTGCGGTGGCAAAGGTCGTCTACGTCAAGATGGCGACCTCCAAGGGCAACATCATCATCGAACTCAACGAGGAGAAGGCGCCGATCTCCACCGCGAACTTCCTCTCGTATGTCGACAAGGATTTCTACAACGGAACGATCTTCCACCGCGTGATGGACGGCTTCATGATCCAGGGAGGCGGGTTTACGCCCGACATGGAGCAGAAGGCCACTGACAAGCCGATCAAGAACGAGTGGAAGAACGGCCTGAAGAACGTGCGGGGATCGATCGCGATGGCACGCACAAACGTGGCCGACTCAGCGACGAGCCAGTTCTTCATCAACGTCCAGGACAATCCGGGCCTGGATGCCCCCAACGACGGCGCCGCCTACGCGGTCTTCGGCAAGGTTGTCGCCGGAATGGATGTGGTCGACGCCATTAAGTCCGTCGAGACCACCACCAAGCGACCGCACGCCAACGTTCCAGTCGAGCCGATCACGATCAACTCCGTCACGAGGCTCACCCCCGAGCAGGCGGCGGAGATCATCAAGGGCGGCGCGGCGACGAAGAAGTAGCTCTGACACAGGCTTCATACCGGCCGGGGGGCGAGGCTTCGCGTTCACAACGGGATGAACGAAGGAGGTTGCGGATGCTTCGGAGTATCGGGCTTGTGGCCGCGTTGTCGCTCGCCTCGCCGGCCTTTGCCGGCGAAACGGATTGGCTGGCCGACCTGCTGCCCGCGTGGTTCGACCAGGATCCCCCGGCCAGCGCCGCAGAACCAAGCTCCCCCCCGGAGGCGATCCCGAGCGCCAGCGGGGATCGCGACAGCAACAGCAACCTGGCCCGGCAGGCGCAGAATCCGGTCGCCAACCTGATCAGCCTTCCCTTCCAGAACAACATCAACTTCGGCGTCGGACCGGACAACGACATTCAGAATGTCCTGAACATCCAGCCGGTCATCCCGTTCCACCTGAGCGAGGATCTCAACCTGATCACGCGGACGATCCTGCCGGTGATCTACCAGCCCAAGCCGCTGCCCGATGACGATTACGAGTTCGGCCTGGGCGACATCGTTTTCTCGATGTTCCTGTCCCCGGCGAAAGCGAGCAAGTTCATCTGGGGCGCCGGTCCCGTGTTCCTCTTCCCCTCGGCGACATCCGATTCGCTGGGAAGTGGCAAGTGGGGCGCCGGCCCGACGGTTGTCGGCCTGTACATGGACGGTCCATGGGTAGTCGGGGCCCTGGTCAACAACATCTGGTCGTTCGCAGGCGAGAGCGATCGCGCCAGCGTCAACTCGATGACGCTCCAGCCCTTCGTCAACTACAACCTGCACGACGGCTGGTACCTGACCAGTTCGCCGATCATCACCGCAAACTGGCAGGCCGACGACGATGACCGCTGGATCGTTCCGCTTGGCGGCGGGTTCGGCAAGATCTTCCACATCGGCGACCAGCCGATCAACGCCTCCGTCCAGGCGTACGGCAATGTAGTCACTCCTGACAACGGTCCGGACTGGACGCTGCGGGTCCAGTTCCAGCTTCTTTTTCCAGAATAGAACCGCGAGCCGCGGCTCGCCCCGCCCCGAAAGGCTCAGCCATGTCCGACCTCATCAAGTTCACCACGTCTTTTGGCGACATCGTCGTCCGGGTTGACGCCGCCAAGGCCCCGGTGTCGTCCAAGAACTTCCTCGCATACGTCGACAAGGGCCACTACAACGGCACGATCTTCCATCGCGTGATCTCCAACTTCATGGTGCAGGGCGGCGGCTTCACCCCCGACATGAAGCAGAAGCCCACTGACGCCCCAATCATCAACGAATGGCACAACGGCCTCAAGAACACCCGCGGCACGCTCGCCATGGCCCGGTTGGGCGGCAAGCCTGACTCGGCCACCTGCCAGTTCTTCATCAACGTCGTTGACAACAGCTTCCTTGACCAGGCCCAGGCCGATGGCGCGGCGTATGCCGTCTTCGGCAAGGTGGTCTCGGGGATGGAGGTCGTCGACCAGATCCGCGCCGTGAAGACCACGACCCGTGGCGGCATGCAGGACGTCCCGACGACCGCTGTTGTCATGACCTCTGTGAGCCGCGTTCCCACCGATGAGGCAGCGAAATTCATCTAAACGATGCGGTGTTTGCGTAGAGTACGTGATTTCCTTTGAGAAACTCGGGTAAATACCAAAGAAATGCTGCCGCGATACGCGTTAGAATCCAGGAGTCGCCGTCGAGGAGCGGGAATCACTGAGTTTTCCCCTAGGCCATGAGTCTTCGGCGATCCGACCGAGATCGAAGCGTCAAGCGATCTCGTTCGGATAGGGCAGCAAATCCAGTGGATCGAGTGCGACCAGGAATGTCGAACGGCGCGGCCGCTGGCCGCGTCAGAAGTGGCCCATCACGTGTGGTCACAGCGAGCGGCGCCCCCATCGCCGTAGCCGGATTTTATCCGGCCGCTGATGTATGCGCCGATCTTGCCGCGGCGCCACAGGGACTCACTGCCGCAGTCTTCGATGCCCTGCCGATCCGATTGGTGATCCTTGATTCCGAAGGCGGGATACGTGCGACAAACCGTCAGTGGCGGGATTTTGTCCTGCGATGCGGCCTGACCGCAGACCGGGCTCGCCCGGGCACGAACTATCTCGCCCTCTGCGAAGCGGCCGCAGCCCACGGCGAGCCCGCAGGAGAGATCTCTTCCGCCGTGCTGCGCGAGGTGCTGGAGAGAAGGCGAGCCGAGGCCGAGGCCGAGTACTCCTACCGGATCGACGGCGAGTACCGCTGGTACCTGATCAGGGCGTGGCGACTCGGCGATCACCATGTGCTCGTCGCGCACCACGATATCACCCGCTACAAGCGTCTCGAGATGGCGCTGCGGAACAGCGAGACGAGGTACCGGTCGATCGTTGATACGGCGCACGAGGGGATCTGGCTCATCGACCACCAGGCTCGGACCACGCTCGTCAACGCGCGCATGGCGGAGATGCTCGGGCACACCCCGGACTCGATGCTCGGCCGTCCGTTGTGGGAGTTCATGGACGATGCCGCGTGCGCCGAGGCGCGCAGGCACTTCGATCATCGACGGGAAGGAGTACGGGAACGCCACGACTTCCGGTTCATTACACGTGCCGGCGACGACCTGTGGACCAGCTGCTCGACGAGCCCCATCTTCGACGATTCCGGTCGGTTTGCCGGAGCGATCGCCATGGTGACGGACGTCACGCGGCAGCGGGCCGCCGAGCAGCGGTCACGGGCGATCGAGACCGAGATGACGCAGGTCTCGAGGCTGTCGATCGCCGGGGAGATGGCCGCGGAGATCGCCCACGAGATCAACCAGCCCCTCGCCGCGATCGCGACCTACCTGCAGGCGGCGAAGAACCACCTCGCAAGCACAGGCGATGCCCCCGGCGGCGCCGCGGAGAACGTCGAAAAGGCCCTTCAGCAGGCTCTTCGCGCCGGCGACGTCGTCCGCAATCTCACCGCGTTTGTCCGGCACCGATCCCACCGCCACGAGCCCGTCTCGATCGCCGAGGTCCTCGGTGAGATCGAGATGCTCGCCGAAGCAGCGGGCGGCGACGGCATCATGGTCCGCATGTGCATCGCGCCGTTACTCGCCCGGGTCCAGATCGACAAGGTCCAGATCCAGCAGGTCGTGCTCAACCTCGTGCGCAACGCGGCGGATTCCTGCAGGGCCCTTCCCGGTGGCCCCCCCGCGGATACCGAGATCATCGTTCGTGCAGAGGCGAGCGGCGATTCGGTCGTAGTGTCCGTTACCGACTACGGGGTCGGTTTGGCGGGTGTCGACGCCAGCAGGCTGTTCCACGCGTTCTATACCACCAAGCCGAACGGCATGGGCCTGGGGCTCTCGATCAGCAGAACGATCATCGAGTCGCACGCCGGACGCCTTTGGGCCGAGCCCGGTGCCTCCGGCGGCGCGGTGTTTTCATTTACACTCCCATGCATCTCGGAGAGGCCATGACGATGCCCGAACCCGCAGATCGACCGACTGTGTTTATCGTGGACGACGACGCCGCAGTCCGCGATTCGCTTTCTTCGTTGCTCTCATCAGCCGGAATCGCTAGCGCGGGGTTTGCAACGGCCGAGGCGTTCCTCGGCGCGTTCGAAGGGACACGCCCAGGCTGTCTTGTCACCGATGTGCGCATGTCGGGCCAGAGCGGGCTTGCGCTGCAGAAGACCCTCGCCGAGCGAGGCGACGACCTGCCGATCATCTTTATCACGGGCTATGCCGATGTCGCCACAGCGGTCGGTGCGATGAAGGCCGGCGCCCTGGATTTCCTCGAGAAGCCGTTCAACCAGGACCAGTTGCTGTCGAGGATCCGGGAAGCCCTCGCCCGCGACGCTGAGTCGCGGCGTCGCAAGGGCAGCGCCGCCGACGCCGCCGCACGGCTGGCCCGGCTCACGCGACGCGAAAAGGACATCCTCCGGCGTGTGCTGGACGGCAAGTCGTCCCGCGAGATCGCCCAGGAAATCTTCCGGACAGAGAAGACCGTCGAGTTCCACCGCCGCAACATCCTGAGGAAGCTCGGCGTTCGCAAGACAATCCAGGTTCGGGATCTGATCAATGCGGCTGGCCTTCCCCTCGATGCTGAGTCGTAGCACCTACACTCCCGGCGAGGGCCATTCATGCCCACTGACCGACGCAGCACGACAACTCCGCAAGGGCCAGCCCCTGCCGACCGCGAGGGTCTGTTGTTCATGCAGGTCGAGAGGCTCGCGCACCACATCCAGGCGATCGAGCACGACTACTCGGATCTCCTGAGCGGGCCTCAGGCCGATCTGAACACGGCGCTGCACTGCTGCCGAAAGGTGCTGGACCGTGCGATCGAAGCGCGTCATCGCCGTGGCTCTGGTCGTTCGCTCTAAGTCACCGCGGGCCTTTCAGCCAGCTCCTCCAAGACGCGGTTTGCCATGCGCAGGATCTCCGCCTGCAGGCTCGACAGCGGAAGCCGCAGAGCCTCGCCGATACCGAGCCATCGCCTGGGTTCCCCGAACGTCGCATTGTGATCGACCCGATACACGGCCACGTTGATCAGGCGGTGACTCGTGTGATGCTCCAACCTGGCCATCGGGCGGACACCCACCGCCTGCAATCTGACGCCCAGCGACCGAGCAAGCGCCACCCGAGTCGGACGCACGCCTGTCGACTCCAGGGTCGGCACCTGCCACAGGCCCGCCCACAAACCGCTCGTCGCACGCCGTTCCACAAGGACCCGCGTGGACTCCGGGTCCACGATCACCGCGCTGAGGCACCGCACCACGGTCTTCTCCGAGTCCGCGAGCCGCCGCTTCGGTCGAGGGATCTCACCGGTCACGCCCTGCTGCCTCGCCACGCACCAGTCCGCGAGCGGACAACCGCCGCACGCGGGCGACTTCGGCGTGCACACCGTAGCCCCCAGCTCCATCAACCCCTCATTGAGCAATGCGGGATCCCCCGCCGCCGCGACCAGGCCCTCCGCGGCTTTCCACGTCCACTCGACCGTCGCCCGCTTAGATGGGTCAGCGGCCTTGCCGTGGAGCCTGAGGAGAACCCTTGAGACATTCCCATCAACAATCGGGACCCGCTGGCCAAGTCCGATGGACGCGATCGCGCCGGCGGTGTACCGGCCGACCCCCGGTAGTCGCAGTAAGTCCTGCATCCGGGGGGGGATGCGGCCAGAGTGCTCACGGGCGATGACGCGGGCTGCCGCCAACAGGTTTCTGGCGCGCCGGTAGTACCCCAGACCAGACCAGAGGGCCAGCACGTCCTGTTCGTCCGCCGCGGCAAGATCCTCGACGGTCGGGTAGCGGCCAACGAACTCGGTAAAGCGATCGACGACGCGCGACACCTGCGTCTGCTGGAGCATGGATTCGGAGATGAATGCGTGGTACGGATCGCGCGGCGATCGCCTCCACGGCAGCGGCCTTGCAGCGCGCAAAAACCACGACTCGACCTCGCGCGAAACACTGCGATTCTCGAGGTTTTTTGCCGAACGTTCGCGAGGCCTCGCTGGCTTCATCGGGCCATCGTACATCAAAGGAACGCGCCGAATTCGGCCACTATTCCCGCCGGCGCACGCATTTACCAATCGGTTGCAGAATTTTGTTTCTCGTCTTCCTGTTAGCGAGGAACCGGGGTGCAACCGGTTGTGAATATCGGGTGATCATCGCGGGCGATCCTGCCCGCCGGGAGTGGGGCGGGGTTCGTATTCCGGTGGAAACGCCGGGCGCGGGTGGGTGGGGGGGAAGCCCACACATCTCGGGCGGCTTGCCGCCGGGGATCCTCGCGGGGGTTGTGTTCGGGGGTTTGTTCGTCCCAGGCATGATCGGCGGCGTGGTTGGACCGCGCCGTCGCAGGACCATGGAGTCCGTTCAGCGTTTTTCCGTTCACGGATGGAGGCACAGATGAAAGTTGTGTGGAAAGCGGCGGCAACGCTGCTCGTCGTGACCGGTCTGGCCGGTCTGACCAATGGGGCGGTCGATCCGGATTTCGACCACAATGGGACCGTTGACGTCCGAGATATCGCGACGTACGTCGCCGCGTGGACGTCCGGCATATCCACAGGATCTGTTGAGGCCGACACCAACTCGGATGGGCTGCTGACGCCGACCGATGTTGCCATCTTCTCGAGCGCGTGGTACGACGCGGTCGCGAACGGCACCGGTGGTGGTGGCAACGTCGGCTGGACCGACCTCACGCCCGCCGCGGGCGCCCGGGTCGTCTACGTCAGTTCGTCGGCCGGGAACAACTCCAACTCCGGCCTCAGCCCGTCCAGCCCCGTGCGAACCCTCGCCGCGGGCTACGCTCTGCTGCGGAACACGTTCCCCGACCAGATGCTCCTGCAGTGCGGCGACGTCTGGACCGAGGAGTTCCCCGGCTGGGGCAAGACCGGCCGCTCGGCCAGCGAGCGGATGGTCATCGGCTCGTACGGGACCGGCCCCCGCCCCCGGATCCAGCCGACCTCCAAGACCCGCGATGGCATCTTCGAGCGGAGCAACTCCAACGGTAACCTCATCATCTCCGGACTGGAGATTTCGGGGTACACCAGCCGCCACACCGCGGCGATCCAGTGGCAGGTTGGCGGTGGCAGCAACGTCCTGATCGAGGACTGCCACGTCCACCACTGCACGCTCAACATCGTTCTGCAGGACATGAACGACGGGTTCGTGATCCGTCGCTCGATCATCGACATGGGCGGCCCGGGCAACAACGGCGACAACGAGGCCAACTCCGGCTTCTACATCGCCCTCACCCACGCCCCCGTCACGATCGAGGAGTGCGTCATCGACCGCTGCGGCGACCACCCGGACATCCGCCCCGGATCGATCCCCGGCATCCGCAGCCAGTCGGTGTACTGCCAGGACACCGCCCCGGGCATCATCTTCCGCAAGAACCTCGTCTCCAACGGCGGGTGCATGGGCCCGGACCTCCGCGCCGGCGGAACGATCGAGGACTGCATCATCACCCGGTGCGCCATCGGCCCCCGCATGGGCTCCGCGACCGGCACCGACACCCCAGGGGGATACCCCGGCGGTGTCACCGGTATCGTCCGCAACACCTACGTACTCGACGGCACCAACATCCGTGACGGGCAGCCGTCCTATCTCCGCGGCGTCGGCTTCTGGCTCGAGAACGTCCGCAGCTGCACCGTGGAGAACCTGGTCATCGCCCGAAAGGGGCCGACCAGCGGCCCCCTCGCCCGCAACCCCGATTCGTGCGCCGTCGAGATGCACACCGACCCGGGCTCGGGTGTCACCGGCGTCAGCTTCGTCGGTACCCGTGTCTACCAGTGGCCCGGGAGCGGCGGCACCTTCGCCCGGTCGGGCAACCGCCAGCCCAGCTACAGCCAGACCGGGACCATCACCTCCGGCTACCCCGATCCCAGCGTTGGGATCTCCGAGTCGGATGTCGCCCTCGCGAAGCAGATGCGTCGCGGCGTGCAGGGGCCGACCATCGGGGCGCTGCTGCTGAGACTCAAGGCCGGGTTCGCGAACTGAGTCGTGCCGGTTTACAGCATGAGTTCGTGTCGGGGCCGGTTCCGAAAGGACCGGCCCCTTTCCTTTGGCGGCCGGCTACGGCACCCGGGCGAGGGCCGCCCTGACGGCCGGTCGGATCCGGTCCCACGCGGCCGACTCGGCCTTGCGAACCGTGATCCAGTCGTCGCACAGGTACAGCCCCTCGACCCCCTCGATCGCAAACAGCGCTTCGGCCACCGGATCGCCCGCCACGCCGGCGGCCGGCCGGGTGCGGAACGACTTCGGGGGTGACGCCACCGTGCGGTCCAGCACGCACTTGAGCGCGAGCGGGTTGGGCGTGGGTTCAAAGGCGGTGACGGCGTAGGGCATGCGACGATCGCTCCGGGCCGGTCGGCCGGCGGGGAGCCGATCATACCGGCGGCCCCGCGCGAGGTACGGTGTTAGACTCGTTGTACGGGAATCAGGGTCCAGCCGGGCGCGTTTGCGGATCGCCCGATGGGGCGTCGGGTACAAGAGGTGCGGCGCCGACAGGTTCTGGACGGGTGGGCGGGCGTGGAGCGGTGATGTTTGCGCGGATCGCACAACTCGCGGAACGGCTGGGGGCGTACCCGCTCTGGCAGGTGCTCATCGAGGTGGGCATCATCTGGATCGTCGTCTACGTGGTCGTCCGCTTCGTCCAGGGGACGCGCGCCGTTGGGGCTCTTCGCGGCGTCCTGCTCCTGCTGGTTATCGCGACGGTCATGGTCCGCGTCCTGGGCGGCACCGAGGCGTTCCAGCGGCTGCGGTACCTCTACGACAACTTCCTCACACTCCTCGCCATCACCCTCATCGTCGTTTTCCAGCCCGAACTCCGGCGCGGCCTGATCCGCCTCGGCGAGGCCCAGGTGTTCCGCCGGGTCCCGACGCAGATCGAGGCGACGGCTTCCGCGATCGTCGATGCCTGCGCGTTCCTGAGCAAGGCCAAGTTCGGCGCCCTGATCGTGATCGAGCGGGAGATCGGCCTCAAGGGCCTGATCGAGGGCGGCACCACCGTCGGGGCCGAGGTATCGGCCCGGTTGCTCCAGACCATCTTCTTCCCCGGCTCGGCCCTGCACGATCTTGCGGTCGTCATCAAGGCCGATCGGATCGAGTCCGCCGGTGTCCAGCTCCCGCTCGCCGAGCCCGAGGAGATGCCCGACGCCTCCCTCGGCTCCAGGCACCGGGCCGCCGTGGGGCTCAGCAAGGAGTGCGATGCGCTCGTCGTCGTGGTGAGCGAGGAGACCGGCATGCTCAGCATCGCCGAGCGCGGCCGGCTTGACCGCGGCTTCACGCCCGCGGCCCTCAAGGACGAGATCATCGCCCGCGTCCGCGGCGGGCACGGCATCGACGTCCAGCAGGAACTCTCCGCCATCGGACACAGCATCGACCGCCTCCGCGGCAAGAACGGGGCCAAGGACGGCGCCGCCAAGGAACTCCTCAAGTCCAGGGCCGAGGGCGTCGCCGCCGGCGAGAAGGGGGCCTGACCGTGCTCCAGCGAGTCAAGATGATCGCCGTCGTCACCGCCTTCTCCCTCCTCATCTGGATGTGGGCCGAGGCCGAGAGCGTCCGCATCACCACCGTCACCACCCGCCTTGTCTTCGAAGCACAGGGCGACGACGTTGCGATCCGGCAGATCGAGCCGCAGTCGGCCGACACGTTCCGTGTCCGGCTCGAGGGGACAACGGCGGCGATCGATGAGGCCGAGCGGCTGCTCGGGCGCTCGCTCCGCCTGACGCCCGGGGTCGGCGGCGTCCCCGGCCAGGCGGGAGACCACACGCTGGGCACCGCGGACCTGCTGCGTCAGAACTCCGAGCTGGCCAGGACCGGCGTGAGCGTTGTCTTTGTCGAGCCCTCGACCGTCACCGTCGGCGTGACGAAACTGGCCGCGGTCCGGCTGCCCGTGCGGGCCGACCTGAGCGCGCTCGGCGCCGATGGCTCCGCCATCGCCGACACCATCGTCCCCTCCGAAGTCACGATCCACGCCTCGTCCGCGGATGTGGCCAAGCTCGAGGAGGGTGCCTTCGCCGTCGCCTCGCTCACCCCGGACGACATCGCCCAGCTCCGGGATGAGGGCCAGCAGACCGTCAAGGTCCGGGTCCGCCCGCCGGCGCCGCTGGACAAGTCAGACTTCACGCGAATCGAGCCGGACACCGTCCGGATCACCCTCCGCCTCCGCAAGACCATCGACCGGCTCCAGCTCCCCCCGGTCCCCGTCTGGATCACCCTCCCGCCGACCGAGGGCCGGGAGTGGGACGTCCAGGTGACCGAGCCGCTGCTCCGCGACGTCGAGGTCTCCGGCCCCACCGAACTGATCGAGCAGCTCAAGAAGCGGGACCTGGTCGCGATCGCCTTCGTCGTCCTCACGACCGACGACCTGCAGAAGGGCATCGATTCCAAGCTCGCCGTCTTCGCCCCCGTCTCGGGAACCCTCCTCGGCACCGGCGCCGAGGCCCCCGGCCCCACGGCCGAATCGGCGCTCCTCGAGCAGGTCGCGCCGCTGCGGTTCTCCGCCGAGAACCGGCGCGTCGGCCTCAAGATCAAGCGCCGAAACGGGACGGGCCCGTCCTCGGGCGCCGCCCCGACCCTTCCCCCGGGGGACACCGAGACCAGCGGCGTCCTCGATTAGGTGCTCGACCCGCCGGGTGGCCGACCGACGAACCGCCAATGCGGTGTTGCACCGTCGTGGTATGAAGCAGCACGCTCTTGGAGCAACGCGGAAGGCCTGTGTTACGCAGGTAGGACGTCGCGTGCCCTTCACGGTTCGGCGCTGTCGCATAGCAGATGTGCCGAATATCCATCCAAATAACGAACAGATCAAGTATAGCAGTACGTATGCGCATACTGACGATACGAACTTGAATCGCCGTGAATGCATGGTATGGTATGTGCGTTGTGTACGCATTGTACGAACGCCGGAGCATTCCCGTGCCGACAATCACGCTTTCCGACACGACCTATGCGAAACTCAAGGCCGCCGCAGAGCCGTTTGTGGACACGGAGGATTCGGTGGCCTCGCGTGCCTTGGACTTGCTGCTCGAACGGAAAGGCATCTCTCTAAACGGCAAGCATTTCGGAAACGGCCATGCTGGAGCGAGCGACAAGGTCGTTCGCCTTTCCGTCGGCACGCGAGACCTCACCCATACCCGCCTTCTTTCGGCGACCGTCGGCGGCACTGAGTTTCATCGCCCCGACTGGAACAGCCTGCTGCGCGACATGCACATCATGGCCCGGAAGCAACTCGGATCGTTCGAGGCGGTGCGTAAGTCATCAGGTGCGAACCTGAAGCAGGGCCGATTCGAGTCCGACGGCTACCGGTACCTGCCCGAGGCCGATCTGTCCATCCAGGGATGCGATTCCAATCATTCCTGCGAGCGGGCGTTCAACCTTGCCAAGGCGATGAATCTGCCGCTAAGTGTGTCGTTTGAGTGGCGAAACAAGGATGAAGCGTCGCACCCCGGCCAATCCGGCTTGATCGAGTGGCAGCCGGAGAAGAAGTGATGCCCGCTCTAGCAGGCCGTTGAAGAATGGCGGCGAATAGGCGCGAGCGGTACCCGCGTGGGGATCTCCCCTCGGGAGGCTCGGGGTTTGGTGGTGATCGTGGGCTACGCAGCCAGCAGGTTCTTCATCCGCACCCAGGTTGTACGCCGCGGCGGCCATCTCGAAGCACTGCCGGATCGTGCCGCGTCCAACGTGACGGGCCCGTCGCATCAGGGCCACCGTCTTGGCCCACCCGAAGAACTCCTCCACCAGCTTCCGCCGTCGTTGGCTCTTCTTGAATGCTGCCCGGTGCCGCTCACTCCGCACGAACCGCCGGGCCCATGAGCCGTCGTCGCGGGGCTCGATGCGCCCGGCCTTGACGCCACGTGCGGCTCGATCCAGCGACGCTCCAGCTCCACTAGGAACGGCCCCGAGTCGTACCCCTTGTCCGCTCCCAGCGTGCGCGGCCGCACGCCGTGGCGACGCTCCAGATGGTCGAGCATCTTCAGCGTGCTCTCACGCTCGGCCGTGCCGCTGGCCTGGTCCACCCGCACGCTCATCACCACCCCGTGGATCAGCGAGCCGTCCACCGTGAAGTGCTCGTCGCTGCTCAGACCCGCCTCGATCGCCTGCCTCACCACCGAGTCGAAGAACTTCTGCGTGATCCCGTGCTCGGCCAGACGATCCCGGTTGTGCGTAAAGACCGAATGGTCGAAGACATCGTCGGAGGGTTGGAGATCGAGGAACCAGCGGAAGAGCAGGTCGGTCTTGAGCTGCCGGCACAGCTCCCGCTCGGACCAGGATGGTGTACAGGCACAGCAAGAGCAGGGACTTGAGCAGCGTCTCGGGCGGGATGCCCGGCCGGCCCACCTCTCTGTACGCCGCCTTGAACGTGCGGGATATGCCCGCCAGGGTTCTGTCCACCATCCGCTTGGTGGGCCGCAGCGGGTGCCCCGCCTCGATCAGGTCCTCGACGTTGAACGTGTGGCAGATCGCCGCTTGACGCTCGGGTGTGCCTCGCATACCACCATCTGCGCACGCCGCGGTCGATCGGTTGCGCCCCGTCGGCTCGGTTTTTTCAACAACCTGCTATAGCGGCGACGAAGTCGACAATCGGGTAGCGTGCGCCATTCGACATTGCGGCCGGCCGTGGCACGAAGGAGTTCGACCGTGCGAAGGACAGCAGCCATACTCGTCGTCACGCTGACCTCACTGCTCGCTGCCTGCCAAACGCAGCCGACACACACCGCTGACGTGTCAACCAGTAGGAGCCTCTCACCGATCAGGAACATCGTGTTGGTACATGGCGCGTGGGCCGACGGCTCCGGCTGGCGTGGTGTGCGAGATGCCCTTGTGGCCGATGGCTACAGCGTCAGCATTGTGCAACCGCCGCTCACATCCTACACGGAAGACGTGGCTGCTGTTCGGCGCGTGCTCGCGCTCCAGGACGGGCCATGTCTTCTTGTCGCGCACAGCTACGGTGGGGCGGTGATCACCGAAGCTGGGAATCACGAGAATGTCGTCGGCCTAGTGTACGTCGCGGCGCACATGCCCGATACTGGCGAGAGCGAGGCGTTCACCGGGAAGAAGTTCCCAAGCGAGCTGAGCAAGTCCGGTGCAGTCCGGAGGACCCCCGACGGCTTTCTCTATCTCGAGCCAGCGCAGTTCCACGAGTACTTCGCGGCGGACCTGCCGCAGGATGAAGCATCCTTCAACGCCCACTCGCAGGTGCTGATCCACGCCGACAACTTCGGCGCGATCATCACAACACCCGCGTGGAAGACAAGGCCGAGCTGGATGATCGTCGCCGGGAGCGACAAGACCATCAACCCGGACCTCGAGCGGTGGTACGCCGCGCGCGCCGGGAGCGACACGACCGAGCTTGCCGGGGCGAGCCACTCCGTCTACATCTCTCGCGCGCCCGAAGTGGCAGATGTAATCAAGAGGGCGGCGACCCAGAGCGGGAGCACCAAGGCCCTGCCACATCAATAGCGGCTCGCCCGCTATCGGGGCTCGGCCCACGTTGATTGCGCGGAGGCTCTCGCCCGGCGAAGCGAAGTCAGCAACCGTCATCTCGAAGCGAGTGAATCGCGCAGTAGCTCCAGCGCGGGGACTTGCGTTTCAATGCGACGTGACGGGGTGTGAGAGAATGGGCTTGGCTGGACTCGAATAGTCAACGGATTCCCGCAGGAATACGCAAGGTTGCGCTGGGGGCGGCGCAAAACGCGGCGAAGTCGACGCTTGGAGCGACGTCCGTGGCATTAGCTTCCCGTCTTGTCCACGCTCGCCACCGATTGAGCCCACAGAAGACGCGTGGCCCGCTGGGCGGTTGAGGGCGAGACGATTCCGGCGTTGGAAGGCGGTGAAGAACGTCAGGGGGATGCGGTGCGGAGCCGGAGGGCGCGGTCCAGCTAACGGTGCTCGTGATCCATGACGGACAGGTGGGTACAGCGCTTTCCAATGCAGACCCAGCGCTGGGCTCGGGCGAGCGAAAACCAGGCCATCATGAGCCGACGACAACGGTTACGACCTGAGAAGCCCAAGAGAGCCGTTAGTCGTGGGAGCTCTTGATCGCGAGCCGTTCGCGAAGGTTCTCCAGAATTGCATCGGCCTCGCGTAGCGGCAGAACGTCGACGCCGAGCTCCGCGAAGTGCTCCACCATGCAGTGGACGTCGTCAACAAACTCTACGCGGTCGATTGGATCGAGTAGCACCTGTGAAAGTCGCTTCAGTCCGTGCTCGCTCAGCACTCGATTGCGGGGCCAGAGCAACCGAGCAATCTCCGAGGCGGCCGGAAGGCTGTCGATTGCGGCACCCCACGCGGTGGCTGTCCCCTCGCCTGCTGACGAAACAGAGTGCTTGGCCGTGCGCACGTTGGTGTCGTTCATTTGTCTCGTATCCCCTGCGATAGCAGGCGCGAGTTCGAGGCGATTTGGACGTGGCTGCTCGCGTCTAGTGCATTCTCGCCCCGGAAGACTCGATCCTTCATTGTAGCGATCAGCTGGGCGACTGCGAGCCTCCCAGCGGGCGTCACCTGGTAGTAGACCCTGCCCTTCCCACTTGGTTCGATGCCACAGATCTCGATGTATTTCTTCTCCAGGAGCAGTCTGAGTTTCCTTGAACGGGCTCCCCCTGACCGGACAATCACTGACGGAATCGGCTCTGGACGTACCGGCATGCCGCGTCGGTGACCGGGAAGCCCGGCATCGTCGCCGTGGTTGCCGTCAACGGTCAGCTGTCTACCCAACTCGTAGTTCCACAATCGGCCGCTCACGATGATCCTGACGAGCAATTCAAACTGGTCCGAAGTCAGCACGTCCGTCACAAAGCGGTTCCTCACGAGGTGGGCGCAGGCTAGTAACAAATAGCTGCAAGCACAACTGGAATCTCCGCCGAGTCGCGAGGATTCGCGGATTCAACCGCTGCGCGGCGCACCGATGCGCGGCGCAGGCTGTTGTCATACCTGGACTTGCGGTAACCCATACCAGGTGATGGCAAGAAACACATCACGCCCGGGTCGGGGGCCAAGTTCGGAGCGTTTTGCCGGAATTGGGTGCATGGACTCCATCCAGCTCGGTCTAGGGAAGGAGGCATGACAATGAACAGAGCCCACCTGTTCCTCGATCGAGCGACCGCGTTGGCTGCCCTGCAGCACCCGCTTACTCCGAGTGGCGGCCTCGTCACGAAGCGTGCCAATCGGCAAGCCATCTTGGCGATAGACGAGTTTCTTGCGGCCGAGATCAACATTGCAGCGTCACGTGCGGAGGCACAGTTCGGTCTTCGCAACCTGGTCGCGTCGAATGGGACGGGAGCGCCTGCGCTCTTGCAGCGCATGGCGAGGGCCCAGCTTCGGGCGAGCCTTCATCGCAACGTACGCCGCGGTCTTGGGCTCTCGGTTGTCGCCGTGGAGTCGGAGAGGTTGGAGAGCGCCGCCGTAATCGCGGCGGTCTACCGCCAGCCAAGCCCGTCACCATCCATCGTCGCTGCCAATGTACTGCGTCTTCGAGTGGCACTGGAAGTCGCTCAAGCAACCCGCAGTCTGGCGTCGCAATCACTGCATCGTCGCTTTCTCAGCCGCATCTCGCAGCTTGTGGGGTCTTGACCAGGAGCTCGTCAATGCCAACGAACAACCCGCGCACCAGCAGCTTTGAAGACACCGACATCGTATCGGCCCTCGGCAATAGACAACGGCTCGAAGATCTCCGACTACGGATAATCGAGCACGTCCTCCGAATCGCTGGTGCGTATACGCATGGTGGCAAAGTGCCACCGGCCGAAACAACTGCCGAGGTCTGCGGTGGTTTGATGGTGTGCCAGGTACGAGGCTCGATGGTACTAACGATCGCGCGTAAGAAGCGGGTGTCGGAAAACGGCAAGTATCGCGTCGTGCCTGCGGACATCCTTCGAGACTCCAAGAACCAGTTTGCGCCGTTTAGAGCCTGTCAGCTAATGAAGTATCTGAGGATGAGAACCGTGCTGACATCCACCGCGCTGAGCCGTAAGTACGGCGGAGGGGAAAGCGGGATTGAGTCTGCGGCGGTCGAGAATCCGGAGGACGACGTAGAGACGAGAGATCACGCGGAACGGATTCGACACGCGCTCACTCCGGATGAGTTCTGGGTGTGGAGAATGGAGAGTGAGGGATGCCGCCAAGACGTCATCGGCGAAGCCATCGGCTGCAGCCGGCGTCGCGTCCAAGCCATAGGTCAGCGAGTGAGAGAGAAGCTTGAGGCGCATCGCCACGCGTAACGGCGATTCGAGAGCGCACGAGAAACCAAGGAGTCAGGAGCACACAATGGTCACGAACGAGTCCATGCAGAACGACGATCACGATGGCCACTCGATGTGGCGGCAGGGTCGCCGTGTAGCCGACCTGTCACGCCCTCTTGCGGAGGGCTCCGCCTTCGTCTTCGACCACACCGGATGTATCGGAAGCTGCCGCGCCGTCTTCGATGCCTACCTGCGAGGTGGGCTCACTGAGCCGGAGATGAGTGCGGTGGAGGTGCATCAGTCGCGGTGTAGAAAATGTCACAACACGCTCTTTGCGCTTCTCGGTGAGTTCGAGGACTCGCTCGTCGGTACCTCTCAGGAAGACACAGAGGACTCGTCAGGCAGCGAGGGCGGCGACGAGGACGAGGAGCCTGCCTTCGATCGTGAAAGTGTCACGGAATCCGAAAGAGCCGTGCAGGCGGGAGGAGAGCCTCGGTTTTGTTGGTGAGGTGACAGCCGTCACGCAAGCCACCAAGCCCTTCACAAGGAGATGACGATGAAGACCACGTTCCCATTCGATGCAGTGGCGTTCAGCAAGCTGTTCAGCCAGAGCGGTGAGCTG
This sequence comes from Phycisphaeraceae bacterium, assembly GCA_019636655.1. Classification (NCBI taxonomy): domain Bacteria; kingdom Pseudomonadati; phylum Planctomycetota; class Phycisphaerae; order Phycisphaerales; family Phycisphaeraceae; species Phycisphaeraceae bacterium. The sequence continues at coordinate 283,843 of JAHBXB010000004.1, forward strand.
TTCGCGGTAGTGTCCTTCAAGGCCAAGCAATGCAATGCGACGTTTCAAGTAGACTTCGACTCGCCGATCGTCGGCCCTCGTGGTCGGGCGTTCTTCGCAGTGACCTTCCGACGAGGCGAAGAGGTACTCGCCGAGCATGGAGTGCTCGAGTGCGAGGCGGGCGAGGCTCAGGATCGGGTACGGTTCACACGGTTCATCGACCCGGCAGCCCTTTCTGGGACGGGGTTCTTCAACTTCGTGTTCGGGACCGACTTCGATGGCGCTTCACGGTTCCTTCCACGGGTCGCCTAGCTCCCCTCTCCGGGTTGACAGCCCGAGCAGTTCTCGTCGCCCCCTCCCGGGCTGGCCGGGAGGGGGTTGTGTTGCGCGGTTCGGGGATGGTGCTGTGCCTGCCTTGAGTGCTGGATTGCTCGCAGGACTCCGTCAACGCGGCGAGCGACGGGTCTAATGGCGTACCCTAATACCCCCTCAGCACCACCTCGCGCTGGGCCCAGTCGCGCCAGGACTGGGAGTCGCCGCGGAAGGCGATGTCGCGGAGCAGGCCGGGGGTGCGG